>NZ_JAHDSX010000001.1:0-198229 GCF_020969955.1 Allobaculum fili
TCAAGCTCAACGGAAATTTCGTCCATCGCTTCTTGAAGGTAATGAATTCTTTCGGCGACAGCCGGCACCTGAGCCAGCTGCGGATTGTTCTGAATAGCCTGAATCACCTCTTCGCAATAGGAAACGGCGTCTTCAACCAGTCCGGAATTTGCCTTCTTCTTCGAAGGCATCTGTTCTGTCAGGGAAGAATCAAAAGAATAAGCTGTTTTTCGCACAGCCTTGCAGCGTTTGAGAAGCTCTTCTCTGGGAGAGATATGTCTAAAACGAGAGTTTGAATGCGTTGAATCTACAATGATTCCATTTTTCGCGCTCATAACCCCTTTTTCCAGTGCCAGATCGACCGATCTTTTGATGAGGTCATCAAGAACAAGGTCCTGTGGGAGACGAGTAGAGCGAAATTTGGAAAGAAGAGAGGGATCGATAATCTTCGTCTCTTCAGGATCCAGACCAAGAAAGAACTTCATTTCGAGGTCGAAGGTTGCCTTATGGATCAAATCACGATCGGAGAGCAAGTGAGCGGCTTTAAGAAGCAAAAGCTTAAGCATAAATTCAGGATCGACCGCCGTTCTTCCATAATCCTGTGTATAGTTCTCGCCAACGATGTCCCGAATAAAGGAAAAATCGACATTTTCCTTAAGCATTCGCCAGAAGTTCGTTTTGGGAATCAAAATGTCGTAAAGATCAAGGTAAGGGCTGTAGCTAAGAGTCAGAGTATTCGAGTTATTCAGCATAAACTTCACCATCCTATAAATACTATATAATAATATATAATAAAATTAATTCTAAATATTAATAAATTCTATCATCGGTGCGGATACTCCAGGCAAATAAAAATTCCGACATACAATTTACTTATGTATGCCGGAATTTAAAGAGACTTTTTCAGCAGCCTCGCAGCTGGCCATTTTTTTGCACCTCCAGAACGCAGGACCAATATAAAATCGGATTTATCTTCTCTTACGAGCGGCAGATCCGGTTTTTGTTTAGCACAGAAAACCCAAATGGGTGCGGCGGCCTGAGGGGACCAAAAAAGGACAGAGTGTTCGAAAAAGAGGCAATTGAAAAGGCTGCACGCCATTTGGATCGTCTGCCCAAAAAGGCAGAGGCATGATCCTGGAGGGGAAAGAATGAAAATGACTCCGGTGCTTAAGGACCTGTGTAAATCTTCCATCCGGGTATGGGCCAGATACAAAAATTCAACAGATTTGAGCCATCTCTTTCTTCGTCAGTATCTGAAAAAGACTGGGTAAGGAAAAGCAAAATGCCCAAAGATTCCAGTGCATGCTTATGACGGCAAACCGATGCATCCGTTTTGAAAAAGAGATGGATCGTATAAATGGACATGGGAAGACTGTATAAAAACATTGGATTTTTTCTGTTTGCCGGACTGCTTGGGATGGCATTGGTTGGACGGAATACGCCCGTCTTTCTCTCACGCCAAAAACCGGAAACCATAGAAGTCCAGATTGAAGGCGAAGTGCTCCATCCGGGTCTGTATTCGATCCCAAACGGATCTTCAATCCAGGATCTGATCGCGGTCGCCGGCGGTCTGAAAGACAGTGCGGATCCAGACGACTGGCCGCTTGGACGGGAAGTGCGTTCTCAGGAAGTGATTTTCATACGGGCGAAAACGGAATCCGGCCAGCCTGATCGAATCAGCATCAATACCGCCGATCAAAACGAGCTCATGGAACTGCCGGGCATTGGAGAAGCAAGCGCCAGCCGGATTCTCGCCTATCGTGAACTGCATCCTTTCACCTGCGTCGAAGAGCTGATGAACGTTCCGGGTATCGGTCAGAAAAAGTATGAAAAGCTTCGCGATCGGATTCGTCTGTAACAGAAGCGGAAAAAGGTCGAAAACAGGAACACGGGGCTCGAAGTTCGGAAAAATCAGGGGCTTTCTGAGGGGAATTTCAGGACGCAAACCAAGTGAAATCGCTTAACTCGAAACACAAAAAGCGGAAAAGGGGACAAGAGTCCGTATGTCTATACATACCTTGCCTGCATAATCAGGAGCCAGCTCTAATCATGCTATCGTGGAGATATGCATTACTTGACAAAGGAGGAGAAACAGCATGAACAAACTGTTGTCATCTTTGGCGGTCCTGTCGCTTGACATGGGCAGCCTCATGGCCCCTGTTTACGCGGCTGAGGATTCGCCTCAGGCCGTTCGCCGTACTCCGGCTAAAGAAGAAGATGCAGATAATGACTTTGAGCTTCTCAACGAAGGTGATAAGTACCTTCGTACTGGAGACAAGCTGAAGCTGGAGTTCACGAAGACGTATTACAAGGGTGTTCCAGTAGAGTATGACGTTACCTGGGTAAATCGTCCGGGCGTGATTGAGGTCGATGCAGACGGTGTGCTGCACGTCGAGAAGGCTGGTAACTACTATATGTACTATGGACTGGAATATTCGAAGGAAACCTGTGAACGGTTTAAAAATGATGGGCTGCCAGCACTTGTGGATATGAACTTTTTCATGAACTTTGTGGTATCGGACGATCCGTTTGTTTTCCGCCTGTATAACCCGAATTCAGGCGAGCATTTTTACACTTCCGATAAGAAAGAACGCCAGTTTCTGATTGATCAGGGCTGGCAAGGCGAAGGCTATGGCTGGCTGGGATCGGACACGTCCAGACAGCCGGTCTATCGTCTCTATGATCCAAATGCCGGCGATCATCATTTCACAATGGATAAAAAAGAATACGATGCGCTTGGCAAACTTGGCTGGACCCAGGAAGGAACCGCCTGGTACTGCTCACCTGAGACAGATACGCCAGTCTACCGGCAGTACAACCCGAACGCACAAGCTGGGCGTCATAACCTCACCTCTAACACGAAGGAAAAAGAGTATCTGATTTCTGTTGGCTGGAAGGACGAAGGCATCGTCTGGTATACACCGGTTATTGCCTACTCGGACATAGATCTGGACTGGCTTGAAGAGACTCCGCCTATGGCGCATAACTAACCAAAATAAACAAACAGCCAATTGAAAAAATTCCGAAGCGCCGGATTTACTGGCGTACTTCCATTCCGTCTGGCAAAAGCCAGTCCTGGGATCTTTCTGATTTTCATGGGGATTTACCTTGAAGAAAACCAGAATCGGTCCGTACAGGACTGTTTTTTTCATGTGGTAAAACTCACGTCCTCACTTGTCCCGTAACTTAATAGAATGAATAGCTCGTATCCTCCTCATTTTATGGTTAGAGATGGATCCTTCTGCACCAACTCGCTTGCGGGACTAGAAGTGTTTCTTGCTGCGTTTGAAAAGGAACTGACGAGATGGTCGGTTTGCGCAGACAGTCTTCTGCAGCTTCGAATAATGTAATACTGCTGATCTTTTCCGCGAAGCCGGCCAGTGCCATCCAAACGGTCATCACGATTTCATAAGTATTCAGTAACAGTATAGCCAGTGGTTTACGTTACTACCTGTCAGGTAAATCGGACTTCCTGATTCTTGTTTCTGGATTGGTTGTGAACCTTGGTAAGGCTTATCCTACCCAGACTTGCTACTAAATATAAAAAACTGACGATCAGTTCGTCAGAAGACGGTGCAGAAAATTATGGGGCAGCTGATTCTGGTTTTGCTCTGAGAGTTATGGTCCCTCTCAGGGACTTTGGAGGACCACTTTGCGATCTGACGGAACTTTCTGGAGACCGGATTCATAAGACACCTTATTTCTCGCTCAGGATGGGATTATCCATGCTGAGGTGATGAATATGAATTATGCCTATCTTCGCGTTTCCACAAAGGATCAGTGTGAAGACCGACAGATGGATGCACTAACGGGTATGGACATCGATCGAGTATTTCTCGATAAAGCCTCCTGTAAAAACTTCGAAAGACCCGAATACCAGAAACTTCTTAGCGTACTGAAGCCAGGGGATTTGCTGGTCATCCACAGTATTGACCGGCTCGGCCGGAACTTTGAAGAAATACTGGAGCAGTGGCGGCTGCTGACCAGGGAATATCACGTTCATATCTTTGTGATCACAATGCCGCTTCTGGATACCCGAAAAGAGAACGATCTGATTGGATCGCTCATCAGCAATCTGGTTCTCCAGCTGCTCTCCTTCGTGGCAGAAACGGAACGAAACGCCATCAAAGAACGGCAGAAAGAAGGAATTGCCGCCGCCAAAGCCAGAGGAAAAGCCTTTGGGTGGCCAAGAAAGCCGATTCCGCAGAACTTTGAATACGTGGTATGTCAGTGGGAAAAGAAAGAATTATCCCTGAATGAAGCTCTGGAGCAGTCGGGAATGAAAAAAACAACCTTCTACAGAAGGTATCGAGAATATAAAAACGGTTCCATAAGGTAGACCTTTTGGAACCGCTTTTCTTTTCAATAATTATATCCGCCTCGATTTTCGGGACAATATCGGCCTCGAAAATTACCAATTCACTCCCAAATCGCAATCGTAATGTGCAACTGCCATTACCTTATTCTGGAAAAAGAAGAAAGTTCAAAAAGTCTAAGTTATGACACGTTTTTTATTTTGCTATCTGATCTTTTTTTAACGGATTTCTTGTTTTCTAAGGGTAGTGCGAAGGAACTTATCTATGAAGGAAACAGCCTTTAATCGAGGGTAGAGCCATTACCTGAAAGTTGAAAAGAAAGAGAACGAAATTGAAGGACAGAGACTTGTATATCGGGATATGAAATGACTGAAGAAAATGTGAG
This sequence comes from Allobaculum fili, assembly GCF_020969955.1. Classification (NCBI taxonomy): domain Bacteria; kingdom Bacillati; phylum Bacillota; class Erysipelotrichia; order Erysipelotrichales; family Erysipelotrichaceae; genus Allobaculum; species Allobaculum fili. The sequence goes on from NZ_JAHDSX010000001.1 coordinate 4,681, forward strand.
GAGCGCTGTGTCTTTGCACCCTGCTGCTTTTGTCGTCTTCGGGAGGACTTTTTCCCATGCGGTTAGAAAAGCAGGCGCCCGATACGATTCAGGCAGAAATCAAAGTCAAAGCCGCCCGCCCGGATGTGTACACGATAAAAAATGGTGCGACGATCCAGGATCTGATTGTGGCCGCCGGCGGGGAAACCGAAGGCGTCGATCTTTCGCGCATTTAAGGAAATTGAAATGTCTGGAATACCGTCTGAGACTCGCCTGACTAGTTTAGAACGAGAATTTGGAAGATGGATTTCATCGATCTCCATGCCTGTTAAAAAACAAAACCATAGTAGATTATCTTGATTGAAGAATGAAACGCAACGATTTTGATGGAAGGACTAAACGCAATGAAGAAGGACCCAAAAGCGGCGTTTACATGTTCAATTCATTAAAAATCCAGCAATCTCTTTCAAAATAAAAAAATATTATGAAATTCATTATGAATGGTAATAAGTTAAATATATTCGAACCGCTTTCAAACCTGTGTTGAATCGGTTGTACTTTGGCTTGCAAGGGTTACTAAGGCAGGCGCGTTTCAAAGGGAGAGGAAATAATGGCTGACAGAATCATTCAGACTGCAGATCTTTCCACCATTGGAAAGAATTTAGAGGTTCTTAGTGACGGGATTCGCGTCGTTCATGAAGATGTAGTGACGACGAACAAACACGTTATGAACGTCGATTCAAACGTACGCGTGGTATACGACGAAGTAGAGAAACTAAAGGGAGAATTTCTCAAGTACGTAGATGCTCAGCTGAAGGCGAATCGCCTGCAGCAGGCAAGAACTACGATCATTTCCATTCGTCAGGAACTGGAAAAAGAATACGGACATTACGATGAAGTTCGGCGCAGCTGTATCGGAATTTTACAGGCGACCGACCTTGATCTGGTCCGAAAAGGAACAATTTCTACAATTTCTGAAAATTTACTGGTAGAGGCGCCCCGCTACTGGCTGGCACCGTGTCTGGTTGCCTTAGCCGCCTGGATTTCGGATGACAAACCCCTGGCGGATAGAGCGGTTAAGGAAGCGATTCACCGAGATGATGAGAAAACTTCACTGTTTTTCTCGCTTGTAACGCGCAGAGCTGACCGCAAACAGGCGACGCTCCAGTGGGTAAGCCGATTCATGGAAAATCAGGATTCTGAAAACCTGAATCGTAATGCGGTTATTATTCTGGATGCTTATGCGAGCGGGCTTCTTGGGCAGGATACAAAAGGTCTGGTTACAGCGCAAATGGAAAAGTGGCTGAATCACCTGAAGGATAAACCTGGATTTGTCGAAACACAGCGTAAGAACTGGGCATCCGCAATTTTGCTGAAGAAAAAGAAATATGCGGGAAAGGGATATACGTATCTGCCTGCCTGTTCTTCCACCTGGCCTCAGCTTAGCGATGTGATGGCTGGCGCCATACTGAACACAACGATTTATAACTATTTTGACAGCATTTATAAAAAGCAATCATCAACGGAATCTCTCAAGGAACAGCTGGATCAGATTCTGGAAACTCTGGTTACCGAGTTCGATGAAGAAGAACTGCCCTGGAGAAAGAAGGAAAAGTTTGAACAGCTGATTATCGATAATGGCGGGGACGAAAAACTCGCTCAGAAGAAAATGAAGATCGAGGAAACGGCCTTCGAGGAGAAGAAGGATTTCACTCAGCTGCTGACCGATTCGGCAATGAAGCCGGAAATTTCCCATGCGTCCCCTTCCACCCAGAAGTTCGCTATTTCGCTGTCTAAAGAATGGATTCTTGAAGGATATCAGGATGTTGTGGCAGGAAATCGAGCGAACGTTCCTGATGAGATCAATTTATCGGTCGATGGATATTCCTGCTCAACAAGAGACGGGGAGAATGAAAACGAATTGATCGAGGGCTTAAAAAAAAATATGGAAACGGTCAGAGCGGAACAGCTTGCCCAGTATGAACTTACAGCTGGGGATACCGTGGCTTTTTACGGCGGGATCGCCATTGCAGTAATTGGCCTGATCATGCTCGTATCCGGAAGCATGCTGTTCGGTCTGATCGCAGTCATTGCTGGATGCATTCTGGTCGTAAAGCATATCAGCAAAAAGAATGCTGTCGAAAAAGGCAGAGAAGCAGTTAATCAGCAAATTAATGAGCGTATTGAAAAGGGAACACAGGCTTTACGTGCCCTCTGCGCTGAAGTGGTAGATTTCCGTGCTGAATTTGCCAAAGAGGATGCAGTGAGTGCTCAGGTTCTGGATTTCCTGGAGGCGATCACTCCAAGCGAATACGTAAAGAATCTTACCGAGAACGGAAAATCGGTATTAGTCTAGGAGGATCAGTAATTTATATGCCGAATAATAGCGTAAATATCTGTCCATTCTGCGGAGCTTCGGTAAACGCGGATTGTATTTTCTGTACACAATGCGGACATCGACTGACGGAAAATCCTCAGAATGACCAGACAGAGCCGTCCGTAACCGGCGAGGAAGTTCTGGACGCTTTCCCGCAGGTTACATTCGAATCCTTACCAGATCTTCAGGAAACGGAAAATCCTTTCCCGGAAGATACCTCCAGCAGTGCTCAGGCGAAGCCGGCAGAAGAAATTGAAGAACCTGCTGCCTTTGAAGAAGACGCTGCTGTACTTGAATTTGATAATTTCTTTACCGAAAGTCCAAAGCAGGAATCCGCTCCTCAAAAGCCTGTGGGCGAGGCATCGAATCTTGCCCTGCAATCGATGCTGGATAGCATGGAAAAACAGTCCGCGCTGGCTAAAGGCCTTCCAGACTGGGATATTGAGCCGCCTCATTTGATGATCAATCGCAAGAAAAGGGATAAGTAAGGATGAAAGCGCCGGCTACATATTATGAATGGGTACCTGTCTTTGAAGAACTGAAGCGATGCTCTCGCAATGCAGAGATTATCGATATTCTTCATAGAGGGACCCTGTCCTGGCAAAGCGGAGTTGCTCAGCGTTTTTCCGAGAAACTGGTAGAAGCTGTAAATTATCGGCTCAATGCTGCCAATGACACGTTTTCTCGAAACATGGCCCATGCTTCGGATGAACGAGCCATAATCCAGTCCTTACATACTTTACGTAAAGAGATTGAATTTCTTTATCAGGCCGTGAACATTCCAGCGGTGCCGGAAAACTATCGAATTCAGTACATGGATATGATTAAAAAACAGGCAGATACGTTCCAGAGTTCGCTGGAAAAATCCGCAAAAAGCGACAGGACCGGAAAGTTGGGATACCTGATTCGAAATAATAAAGTGAACCATTTTAAAGCTTGAAAGGAAGTAAGAATCATATGAGCGCCCTACAGGAAGCAAAAAAAAGCATGCTTCAATACGCGACGGCTCGCATACCGCTGGTAACTATTCATTCCATAGAAATTGCCAGAGTTTTAAACATGCTTGGAGAAGTCAGTGAAGAGAAAGAAATTCCTTATTTTGTTCATACGTCTACAAAAGGGGTTTATGACTTAAAAACCAAAAAGTCAGCGACTGACGATAAGTCTCTTTATTCTGCTTTGGAATTTATTACTGAACAAATGTCAAGACGCTCAAATTTAACCATAGTATTCACCGAGCTCCCGGATCTGAGTACAGAGAATTCGGATTCAAGGGCGTTTCTGGCTCTGGTCAATTTAGCTAATGAAACGGGCGGTCAGATTATCCTGCTGACGACCAACACGCTCTGGAATACTTTGCAGCGTCAGGGAATGCTCATTGACGTGGCCCTTCCTGACGAAGAAGAAATGTATGAAATTATCAACCGGGTTTTGAACGACTACAGGAGCTCGATTTTCGTCGAATGGGATGACAGCGACGTGAAAGAAGCAGCAATGGCCCTGGCTGGCGTTTCGCAGGTCGAAGCAGAAAATGTTCTGGTTTCGCTGATCGCAAAACGAGAAGTTCTGAAATCCGATCTTGTGGAAATCCGGTATGCAAAAGACAAGCTTTTCTCCGATATTTCTGGTTTGGAAAAAATCGTAGTCGATCCATCGGTAAAAAATGTCGGCGGTCTGGCTGGTCTGCAAAAATGGCTGGATGAAAAGAAGAGCCTCATGACTCCGGAAAAGAGGGAGTTCTTACGGGCGATGGGACTTCAGCCGCCTAGAGGAATTCTTCTGGTCGGAGTACCCGGATGCGGAAAATCACTGTCCGCAAAATCGATTTCCGCAAACTGGGAATTGCCTTTATACCGGCTCGATTTTGCGACTGTGCAGGGAAGCTATGTCGGCCAGACCGAACAGCAGTTAAAAGATGCGCTGACAACCGCAGAAAACGTAGCGCCGTGCATTTTGTGGATCGATGAAATCGAAAAAGGATTATCCGGTGCAACAGGCCCGTCTGGAGACGGCGGGGTTTCCACGCGTATGGTCGGACAGTTTTTGTTCTGGCTTCAGGAATGCAAGAAACCAGTATTTGTAGTAGCCACAGCCAATGACGTCAGTATGCTCCCCAGTGAACTTCTGCGCCGGGGCCGATTTGACGAGCTTTTTTTTGTGGATCTTCCTACGGCAGATGAGCGGCGTGATATCCTGACGCTTTACATGAGAAAGTACTTGAGAGTGAACTTTACCGGAAAATTTGCTGACCAGATTGTGGATATCACCGATGGATTTACAGGAGCCGATCTGGAATCCACAGTTCGAGATCTCGCTTATCGCAAACTCGCAAATTCCGAGTTCCGTCTGGATGCGAAAAATATCGTAGAAGCTTTTGAAAATGTAGTTCCGCTTTCTCAGACCAGTCCGGAAAAAATTGAAGCTATACGAAACTGGGGAAAAGAAAAAGCGGTTCCTGCATCCGGAAAACCAATCGGCGACTCTGTACTGAGCGAGAAAAAAGGCGAGCGCCGCCGTAAAGTGCTGATCTAAGTGCTTATTTTCTGACGGAAAAGACAGGAAACGCTTTTACCCGGATCGATCCATGGAGCTGCTGCGATCGGGCTGAATTTGTAAGCCTTCCTGGACAGCCGATGCAAAGTCATGCAGAAGCAGAGAATGCAATTGAAGAGAGTGCAATAAAAGGTGAATGGAGGAGAGTTGCTGTGCCAATTCCAATGCTGAAGAAGCCGCAGGAGCAGGCGAAAACAACCTTATCTGCCTCGAAACCGAAGAGCAGAACAAAAACACAGTTTGACATGGCCCAGCGGGAAAGACTGCTGCGAAAAAAGCGCTCCAGTGAATATATGAATTTGATTCACAAACTGGACGCCGGCGGACATGTTCATAACCGTCATCAGTTAGAAGAAATTCTGAACCAGATCAATGCCGAACTTCCGGATATTGAGCTGGAAGGCTACATGCTGGGCATTGTCAGCAAGTGCTATTTAGGGGTTCCTTATGAAGTCCATTCTCTCGACTATGCGGGAGGAATTATCACCCACTACAAAAGAAATGAGCCTCTTCCAAATGGAATGGAAAAAGCCAGGTCGCTGGCTATGCGGGGGGGCTACCAATTCATCGAAGTCTATACCGATAAGATGTGCTGCGTGGACGCCTCTGGCAGAGTTTCGATTGTGCAGTAAAGCCGGGTCAGCCAGAATGTACAGCTGGAAATGAGGAGATTATGGACATTATTTTGACTGTGATCGTTATGGTTCTCGCACTCGTCTTTCTGAACGCACTGTTTTTTAAAATGGCGGGTTCCGATGATTACGGGTTCGACAAAGTAATTGAAGGCTTGATTGCAGTGATGATTCTTTACCTGGTGATCATTGCCTGCTTTGGGGATTTCATCAATATTAAAGGATTGCCTTTCGTGGATCAGCTGGAAAATTTCGCGGGGATTCACGATATTTATGCGAATGACAAGACCCTGTTTTTCACAGAATGTGCAGAACTGGTTTGCCTTCTGTTTGTAATTTCGCTCATTTCACAGTACATCCCCAAAACTGGAGGAAATGGTTTAGGCGGCAAAATTATTGTTGGAATTCTCACGCTTGGATGCGGGGTAATTCTGAATAACTATCTGGTCACCTGGAGCAAGAGCAACAGCACATGGGAAATTCTGCTTAAAGCCGTGCAGTGCGCGATAGCCGGAACGGCGGTTCTGAATATTCCTGTATCTCTGGTGGCTCATTTTATGGGGACGAGTTCAGAGGATTCCTTTGCTTCCTTTATCGCAAATCATCTGTCGAAAACAAAAGTATCCAAAGCATTAACCGCTTCCGTTACGAATGCGGCAGTGCTGACGGGCGGACTGATGGTTCTTGAAAATCAGATGGGAAGCTTAAATGGACTGCTGGCTTCTGCTCCCGCCCTTCTTGAGCTGGGCGGAACGATCGTTCTTATGATTGTCGGAATTCGCTTAATGATTAAATCGATTTCCCGATAATTCAGCACAATTGAGCTTTATCTTTCGAGAAAAACGGATTCATCATCAGGAATGGATCCGTTTTTTTGTGCGTTCAGCCTGCCGTTCTGCCGTATAGAAAGATAGTCGGATCCGACGGATTCAAAACAAAACGGCTTCAAAGAGGAAAAAAAACAATATTGAAGGACAGTCTTTCGTATATCTGGATATGAAGTGGCTGAAGAAAATGAGCGGACCGTTCTGTCTTTGTGCTCTGCTGCTCTTGTCGTCTTCGGGAAGACTTTCTCTGATGCCGTTAGAGAAGCAGGCGCCCGATACGATTGAAGCGGAAATCAAAGGCGAAGTCGTCGCTCCGGATGTTTACACGATCAAAAATGGGGCGACGATTCAGGATCTGATTGCAGAAGCGGGCGGGAAAACCGAAGGCGCGGATCTTTCCCGCGTTTCCCTTCAGGAAGAAGTGAAAGCGCATGAAGTGATTGTGATCGCCAAAAAGAAAGCCGATCCCCAGGCGCAGCCGATTCGAATCACCATGGCAAGCAAGGAAGAACTGATGACTTTGCCGGGGATCGGCGAATCGACGGCGCAGAAAATTCTGGCGTATCGCGAAGAACATGGCTTTTTCAAACTGGAAGATCTGATGGAAGTGCCTGGCATTGGCGAAAAGAAGTTTGAAAAGCTGAAGGATCGAATCGCGCTGTGAGAAAACGGACACGCGCGCAGACAGTCGATCCAGCGGCTGCGGCTTTATCGGCCCGCTCAAATCGAGGACAGAGCCGCTGGAAAAATGGGTGGGAAAAAGGGAAAGCCTGGGCGAATGCACCAAAAGGCAAGGATGATGCGCCGTGGCTATGCCTGGCGATCGCTTTCTGGCTGATTTTATGGATTGATCGATTCTGGCTCTGCGTGGCTGCCATTCTGGCAGGGGCCTTATGGCTGAACTGGCGATTTCGTCACGGCTGGCCTGTCCTGGTGTGGATTGGACTGGGCGCTTTCGCGATCGGTGTTCTCATGGGATCAGCCGCGGCTTCCCGGCGCGTGCCGCAGGAGGGAGAATACCGGATTTGTGAAATTCGATCCGGCTATGCGATGGCTTCGAATAAACGGGATTCGGTAATCGTTTATGAACCGGAATCCTTCATTCTGGATCAGACCGTGTTTCTTTCGGATTTTGAACGCATCCATTCGGCGGACAATATCGGTCTGTTCAGCTTTGGCCGCTACGTGGCGCAAAAGGGGATTTACTACAGCGCAGCCCCTCCAAAGGACGATCAGAATACTCCACAGGCGCAGAATCTGGCTCATCCAGAAAAAGCCAGACGACAGGAACCGGAAACGATAAAAGCCAGAGTCTGGCGCTTTGTAAATTCGAGACGAGCTGCGTCGCTGTATCGCCTGCTGATTTACGGGATAAACGACAAAGACGAACTGGACTGGATCGGGACGCTCGGACTGCCGCTGATGGGATTGCTGGGGGTAATAAAAAAGCGGCTGTCGAGAAGACTGTATAAACCGCAGGTCAGTCTGGCGGTGTTTGGAATTCTTGGCGGATTTGCGCTGATCGTTCCGGTTTCGATTTCCGTGATGCGCATGGCGGTATTTCTGATCGCTTCAACGCTCTTTGAAAATCGGGCTAAACGCCTGTCCTTTTCTATTCTGACTATGCTTCTGATCTGTCCGCAGTCTGCACGAAGCATGAGTCTGGTTTTGCCGGGCGCCATTTTGTTTTTTACGCGGTTTGTAGAAGGGAGCGGTCCAAAGCGCTTTGTTTCTTCCTGTGTCTGCATTCTTTGCCAGATCGCCTTTACGGGCAAGGTCAATTTGTTTTTCCTGCTGGCCTTTACGTGGCTGAGGCAGCTCTTCGGGTGGCTTTTCCTGCTGAGTCTGCTCGGTCTGTTCTGGGAAGAGTGGGGCACGGTTCTGGAGAAGGGCCTGTCGTCTCTGGATGTTTCGTTTGAAGCCTTCGATCTGCATGGAATGGCACCGCTCTGGTATTTCGTGCTGCTCTGCATGGTGCTGATGGCGATCTGCTGGAAATGGAGCAAGGGCAGAGCACTGCTTTGTCTGGTGCTCTTTGGCCTTTATCCGGCAATATGGCATTTTGATCCTTTTTATCACGTGTATATGCTTTCCGTTGGACAGGGAGACGCCACTGTCCTGGTGGAGCCTTTCATGAAAAGCGTTGTTATGATCGATGCCGCCGGGCGATTTAATCATGACAATGCCTCCGAGCTGTTTATCCCGTTTTTTCAAAGCCGCCAGATTTCTCAGCTCGACGCGCTGATCGTAACGCATGGCGACTTTGACCATAACGGAGCGGCGGCTTCGCTTTGCGAACAGTTTTCCGTAAAGAAGAAGATCGAGGAAAGCGGCCAGATCGTTCCGGTCGACTATCCATTCGAACTGCTGCTGCCGCAGCGACAGGCCGATCCCGACGACGAAAACGATCAGAGCCTGATCAGCCGCTTCGCCTTCGACGGCTTTTTCTATCTTTGGACGGGCGATGCTTCGACAGCGATCGAAGAGCAGCTGCTCGATCGGTATGTCCTGTCTTCGGACGTGCTGAAACTTGGTCATCACGGCTCTTCGACGAGTTCTTCCTGGGACTTCATAAAAGAATGCGATCCCCAGCTGGCTCTGATTTCCGCCGGCTATAAAAACCGGTACGGGCATCCGTCCAATGAAGTACTTTTGCGCCTGAGCGAACTGGGCATTGATCGTCTGAATACCGCGGATCATGGCATGGTCCATCTGCAGAGTTTTCACGGCTGCATGAAAATTGAAACCGCCGATGGCCTGACGGCCTGGATCGGGAACAAAAAAGAAAAGGCAGCCTTGCCAAAACAGGAGACTGCCAGAGAAACAGATTCTTAGAGTTTGCGGTTTTACTGCGGATTGGAGAAAGCCCAAAGCTCGGAACACTCGCTAAGAACCGCATCGATGTCCCAGAGCGTATCGCTGTGACGGATGGAATTGGGGTCGTTGATGCGAAGCTGTCCATTTCCCAGACCGGTCGCCACGATGAAATGACCCGTTCGGGTAAATGTGCCCGGAAGCATGTGCAAAATAACAGGCTTGCCGGCTTCCAGCGCCTGCCGCAGCGCGTTCGTATCTACCGGCAGCGTTTCACGGTTCAGATCCAGCGCATCAGCGGCTTCGGGAAAGAAGGCGGAGGAGGTGCCCATTCCGGGATAGTAATCGCCAAGCGCAACATCCAGATCGGCTAGAACCCGCGGCGTCAGGGTCGGATCCTGTTTGAGCCAGGAAGCGACCATCGACAGGCACGTCGGGCCGCATCCGCCCACCCAGATCATGGTATCGGCCAGCGGTTGCCAGCCCCAGCGTACGTCCCACTGTAAAAGGCGCGGGACGCTCTTCAGACTTTCCTGAAGGGAAGAGACAGGGGTCTGATACTGTGCGTCTGCCGATTGCGGCCAGGTTCGAATGAAATCGTATCGATCCGGATCGCGAAGGAAAAAGGCGAGAAGCGCATCGGTGTACTGATCGGCGTCCAGAAAGAGAGCGTAGGCTTTCTGCTGATCGGGCCCAGGGGTTAAGGCCGCTTCCTTGAGCGCGTAAAACGTTTCGTCGCTAATCTGCTCCGGCTTTTCGCGCTGGTTAATTTTTTCTTCGTCCGGTTGCGTGCTCTTTTCCACGGTAGCCCGCAGATGTACAGCCATCGTGGAAAGTGTATCCGAAAGAACGGTCCGGCTGGCCGAATTCTCTGCCTGCTTTTTTGCACTTGTTTTGGCCTGCAGTGCGCAAAAGCCAAAACTGCTCAGGCTGACCGCCGCAATCAGAAGGGGCATCGCCAGTGTCATCCCGGTTCTGGATGCAGGCTTCGAAACCGTCTGCCTGGTTTTTAAAGAATTGTATTCTGCGTTTTCCGGCTTCATAAAAATTCTCCTTTTCGTTTTTAAATAGGATTTCTGTCTTTCGGTCAAATCATATTGATCCTCCCTGCAGAGTCCGGTCGGTTCAGAACAGGATGGCAGCCTGCAAAAAAACAGAGGCAGACGAATCGGCCTCTGTTCGTAATCAAGTACAGCTTTGCGGCTTCGGGTTTAAGCCTGCTTTTCGGAATCCTCGTCCTTATGAAGAATTTCCGTGAATTCTTCGCCGGTGATCGTTTCTTTTTCGTACAGATACTTGGCCAGTTCATGAAGTTTCATGACGTGGTCATTCAGGATCTGGTACGCCTCTTTGTAGGCTTTGTTGATCAGTTCGATCACTTCGCGGTCAATGGCTGCGGAAGTGTCAGAAGAGCAGGCGAGCGAAGTGTCGCCGCCAAGGTACTGGTTGTTGACCGTTTCAAGAGCGGTCATGCCAAACTGATCGGACATGCCCAGACGGGTGATCATCATGCGGGCCGTCTTGGTCGCCATTTCGATATCGTTGCTGGCGCCGGACGTGATGGAGTGGAAGATCAGATCTTCCGCGGCACGGCCGCCGCAGTACGTAACGATGCGGGAATACAGCTCGTCTTTGGTCAGCAGGTTGTTTTCTTCTTCATCCACCTGCATCGTGTAGCCGAGAGCGCCTTTGGTTCGCGGAATGATGGTGATCTTGTGAACCGGTGCGGCATCGGTGCAGTAGGCGGAAACCAGCGCGTGACCGATTTCGTGGTAGGCGACAATCATGCGTTCGCGCGGAGAAATAACTTTGTTTTTCTTCTGTTCGCCGGCAATGACGATTTCAATGGCTTCTTCCATATCGCGCTGGGTCACCTGCTTGCGTCCGTCGCGGACGGCGAGCAGAGCGCCTTCGTTAACGATGTTGGCCAGGTCGGCACCGGACGTACCGGCGGAAGCGCGGGCGATCATGTTGTAGTCGATATTCGGGGAGGTCTTGACGTTTTTGGCGTGAAGCATGAGGATTTCGCGACGGCCTTCAAGATCCGGCAGTTCAACCGGAATGCGGCGGTCGAAACGTCCCGGACGGGTCAGCGCCGGGTCAAGCGATTCCGGACGGTTGGTGGCTGCCAGAAGGACGATGCCCTTCGAGCCGTCAAAGCCGTCCATTTCCGCGAGCAGCTGGTTGAGCGTCTGTTCGCGTTCGTCGTTTCCGTTGAATCCGGAACCGTCACGCTTTTTACCGATCGTATCGATCTCGTCGATAAAGATAATGCAGGGCGCGTGCTTTCTCGCTTCCTTGAACAGGTCGCGAACGCGGGCAGCACCGCGGCCGACAAACATTTCCACGAATTCCGAACCGGCAATGAAGTAGAACGGAACGCCGGCTTCACCGGCTACCGCACGGGCCAGCAGCGTTTTACCAGTTCCCGGAGGGCCGACTAACAGCGCGCCTTTTGGCATTTTCGCACCGATTTCGGTGTACTTTTTCGGTTCGTTCAGGAAGTCGACCATTTCCTGCAGGTTCTGCTTGGCTTCATCCTGGCCGGCAACGTCCTTGAACGTCGTGTGGGTCATTTCGCCTTTATAGACTTTGGCATTGGATTTTCCCATGCCCATGCCCATATTGCCGAATCCGCCAAACGGGAATCCGCCACCGGAGCCGCCGTCATCATCGCCGTCGTCATCCGATGGATTGGTGAACTTGAAATCCGCGGATCCGGAAGACATTCTCTTTCGCATGGAGCGGAAGAGCCACCAGACCATGCCCCAGATGAGAATCCAGGGAAGCAGGGAAATCAGAACGCTTACGAAGACGTTGTTTTCCCGCTGCGGAATTTCTTCAAACTTCACATCCCCTTCGATCATGCGGTCCACCAGACCGGGATCGTTGATGAGGGTTGTGGTGTAGACTTTGTTTTCGTCGCCTTTCAGCGTATAACGGGCGGTATCGCCGCTGATCTGAACTTCATCCACTTTTTTGTCCGTAACTTCCGAAACAAACTGAGAATAAGGCACAGCCGAAGAAGAACGGTTAAAAACTGTGGAGGGAAAAAGCAGAAGGCAGAAAACAATGATCATCGCAAAGGTGAGGATCAGATATTTCAGGTTCTTTCTGGCGGGCTTTTTCGATCCGCCATTTTTGTTTTGAGAAAAGTTCATGGAACCTCCATTCCAGGATTCGAACGCGGTTCGATCCGGGGGCTGTTTGAATGAATCCTATTATGACGCAGAATTAGCACAAGTACAGTAAGAGTGCCAGCCTTCGTCAATTTCACAAAATTTGGATTTTTTCTTCGAAAAGCGGGTAAGAAGGTCGGAAGAAAAATTTATCCATTCTCTGTAACAATATCGTACCCATCTGTTTCAGTCCTCAAAAATGAACGACAAAATCCTGTCTTGCAGAAGAGAACAGTTTGAAGATACAGGTCCAGAACGGCTTTGCCAATGGAAGAAATAGAGAATACCTCTCAACAATTTCTTAAGACAGACCGATAAGGTTTGCCCTTGCGCAGGAAGCCTGCCGCAGCCCTTTATTAGAGCGAAAATAATCGAAAATAATAAGGTACACAGGTCCGGTATCTATCGCGGATCTGATCGTTTTTTCGTACAGAATGACAGGAGTTTTGCCCGAAAACGGGAAGAGAAAACCAAAAATAAAGCAAAACGCTCGCGATACGCTCATGCTGAATATAGAAAAAGACGTTTCGTTCTTTCAAATACGCACGACAATGTATTTTCAGCAACAGACGTTGTTTTTAAAAAGAAAACCGTGTGATTTCCAAAAGCGAAACGCCGACAGGCAAAGGATTTTAAGGGGATCCAGGCGAACGAAAACAGGGGAAAAGAGAAAGCGGCTGCGCGCTGTGGGCAGGCGGCAGTGTACAAAAACAGGGAATTTGAGAAAGGAGACGGAAATGAAAAAAGGACGAAAGATTTTGTCGGTGATCTTCTCGCTTTCGCTGCTGAGCCAGCCATACTCCATTTATGGAACGTCCGGCCCGAATGCACAGGAAGAAACGCTGCCTGAAACCGGAGAAGTCCGGCCAATGATTGAAGCCCTTTCGCAAAGCGCCGATCCAGATGCGGTCCTGTCGGCTGACTCTGAAGCGGCATCGCAGCCGCAGGAGAGCGTGCGAAAGAAGGCGAGCAGCTATCGCTACGCAGACGGATCCCGCGGCTTTTTTGCGTATCGAAACCAGAGCGAGGCGCTCCAGATTCTGAACGAAAAAGCGGCGTATACCGAAATGGGCGCCGAACACGACGCGACCAGTCTGAAAAACATGCTGAAGTCGCTGGATATTCTCGAGGATGCCAACACGATCCGCCGCTTTCTGGGCAAGAGCGAATACAGGATCACGGACGCCCTGATGGCGCATTCGCAGATTCGGGCCAACTGGTCGTACGATCAGTATCACGAAAACGAAAATTACGATCATGCGCCCCTCGACTGGGTATCCAAGCCCGCCGGCTGGATCAGCTGGGCGGAAAACCTCGATAATTTTGGATCGCCCGATCTCGACATGCTTCAGCGAGGCAATCTGGCAATGCCGCGAAATTCCTTTGACGGCTGGTATTACTACGAAAAGGAACGGTACGAAAGCACAGCGGGAGCCAGTCTGGACGATCCGACGTATGGCCACTATGCGAACCTGATTCAAAATTACGCGTATGCCGGCGCGGCGTACATTCCCTTTGAGGACTACCGCGGACAGGAATACGGTACGGAACTGCAGAACTTTATGAATTATCGAAGCGCACCCGCGCAAAGCTATACGGTCGCGCAGTATCGCCGGCTTTTAGAAGACTATATTCGCCAGCTGCCCGACGCCCCGCTCTTTGTGAATGCAGTACTTTCCAATGTGCCAGACTGCACGTATACCGGCGAGGCGCAGACACCGGCAGCAACGGTCACCCTGGTCGATGCCGTTCTGATCGAAGGCCAGGACTATACCCTGCAGTATCAGAACAATGTGAACGCGGGAACCGCCACAATCATCGCGACGGGATGCGGCAAGTATTCCGGAACCGTACGAACGACGTTTGAGATTGCGCCCAGATCCATCGAATCGGGATCCGTTTCGGGAATGCCGGGAATGGTGCGCAGTCTGGCCGAACTCGAAGCGGCTGACCTGCAAGTCGAATGCGACGGCCATCAGCTGGTCAAAGGTGTCGACTTCACGGTGGAATGCGAAGAGCTGCCGCTGGGCGACAATTATCACACGCCGTATCAGGCGATGATCCGCGGGATCGGTAACTACTGCGGCGAGAAGCAGGAGCTTGTATTCGGCCCCATGCGCATCGATGTGCTGGCCGATACGTATCCCATTGCGGATGTCACGTACACGGGAGAACCGCTCACTCCGCCGGTAACGCTTTCCTACGGACGCATTTTGCAGGAAGGTGAGGATTACACGCTGCGTTATGTGAACAACTGCAACGCGGGGGAAGCCTCGGTCGTCATCGAAGGCATCGGCAGTTATGGCGGAACGATTACCCAGACGTTCCAGATTCGTCCCGAGTCGATCGGCAATGCCGTCGTCTCCAGTCTTCCCGAATCCGTAAACAGTCTGTCTGAACTTCAGAACGTACAGCCGTACGTACAGAACGGCTTCACGCCGCTTATCGAAAATCAGGATTACACGGTGGCGCACGAACAGGTGACCAGCGCGCAGGGAACCGATTATTTCCGTCTGACGATTACCGGCAAAGGCAATTACAAAGGAAAACTGGTTCGAACCTGGGGCGGACCGAAGACGCTCGAAAATGCGTGGATGTCCAGTCTGGACGATCTGATCTATACCGGAAAGGCGCTTCGGCCCCGTCCAAACCTCTGGTTTAACGAAACCCTGCTCGTGGAAGGCCAGGATTACCGGCTTCACTATACGAACAATGTGAACGCCGGCGAAGCGACGATCACCGCGATCGGCATGGGAGACTATTCCGGAGCGCTTTCCCAGACGTTCCGCATTTCCATCCGCTCCATCAGCAACGGCGTCCAGATTGAGGGAATTCCCGATTACGCGGATCTCGATCAGCAGATCGACGAAGACGATCCGATTCTGGTCTGTGACGGCGTGGAAATTCCCCGCAGCGACTATACGGTGGACCTTTCGCGTGTCGAGTGGGAAGGGCAGGCGTACGTCTGGCGTTTTACCTTTACCGGCGTAAACAACTGCACCGGCATTTTGCATAATGCGGTCTACCGCAAGGAAGATCTGTCCAGACTTTCACTTTCCATCGACGATCAGACGTTTACCGGGCAGGAAATCCGTCCGGAAATTTCCGCGATTCTCGACGGCGTGCCGTTAAGCGAAAACTGGAACTACACCCTGCGCTTTCTGCACAATGTGCATGCTGGCACCGCAACCGTCATTCTGACGGGCATCGGCGCCTACGCGGGCGAAAAGCGGGTTGACTTCCAGATTTTGCCGGATACGGTACGGAATCTGGATATCGAGGTCGATCACGTACGCGAAATTCAGAACGCCCAGCAGCTTGAGGACAACATGCGCGTTCTCATCCGGGAAACCCGGCAGCCGGCCGATCCGGCCGACTACATCGCGGAAGTCGTTTCCGTCAATCTCGACACGCACCGCGCTGTGATCCGTCTGACGGGGAAGCGGGACTATACGGGTTCGCGGGAGTTCATTTTCGATATCGGCGGACCGAGAGAAGATGAAATCAGGCCGGAAGACAGCACGGCAATGTACCGTCTGTACAATCCGAACACCGGCGAACATTTTTACACCGCCGATTCGCGCGAACGGAATTATCTTTCGAGCATCGGCTGGAACGACGAGGGACTGGCGTGGATCGCGCCCGTACAGTCGCACACGCCGGTGTACCGTCTGTACAATCCCAACGCCGGCGATCATCACTACACGCCGGATCCGCAGGAATATATTTTCCTGCAAAACGCCGGCTGGCAAAGCGAGGGCATCGGCTGGTATTCCGATGACGCCAGAGGACAGGCGCTGCTTCGTCTGTACAATCCCAATACGACCGGCGCGGGCGCCCATCACTACACCACCGACGCGCATGAACGCGATTATTTGCAGAATATCGGCTGGAAAGATGAAGGCGTCGGCTGGTACGGAAAAGCTCAGTAGATCCGCCTGCAGGCGCTTCCTGCCCAAAATCAGTCCAGAAACACAGAAATACAGAAATACACAAACCTGGAAATCCAGAGATACAGATACACGAAAAGCCGGCCGCAGTCTGAACTGCGGCCGGCTTGGTTTATGTGCAGAGAAATGGATGGTCCTGGGCTAGTCGAATTTCTTTCGGCGCTTGGTGGACAGCTTCATCATTTCCTTCATCGTCCGGGAATCGTCATTTTTGAGCGCTTCCTTGAAGTCTTCAAGCGTGGTCTGGAACTGCTCGATTTCCTTGAGCAGCAGATCTTTATTGAGCAGGAAGAGTTCGCTCCACATTTCCTCATTAATGGAAGCAATGCGGGTCAGATCGCGGAACGAGTCGCCGGTGTATTCGACCAGATGCTCATTTTCGTGGGTATCCATCAGCGTAACGGCGATCACGTGCGTCAGCTGGGAGAGAAAAGCGATCATTTCATCGTGCTCTTCGGCGGAAAGAACGGAAATGTTCTTGCAGCCGAGGTCCTTGGCTAAAGAGCTGACCTTGACGATGCTGGACGCTGTGTTTTTTTCGTGCGGAATCAGGATGAAGTTGGCTTGCCGGAAAATTTCCGGATTGGCGAATTCAATGCCTTTGGATTCGCGGCCGCACATCGGGTGAATGGACATGAGCTCAAGGTCGTCGCGAAGAATTTCCTGAACCGGCTCCATGACCGCACGCTTAACGCCGCTGATTTCCAGCAGCAGCGTGCCGGGTGCAAAGTGGCTCTGCCATGCGGCGATCCAGTCTTTGAGCAGGGTGGGATAAATGCAGAAAATGACCATTTCACACTGGTTCAGACCGGAAGAGAAATCCGCAAAGCCTTCATCAATCCAGCCTCTTTCCTTAGCCTGACGAAGGGAATGTCCGTTGGGATCGAAACCGAGAACCCGCCAGCCGAGTTCCTTCATGCGTCCGCAGAAGGACCCGCCCATTACGCCAAGACCGACAACACCGACAGTTTTCATGAACGTACTACCTTTCCTTTCAAAGCCAGAAGATCGTTAAAGAAATGCGGATAGCTTTTCGTGACGGCCTGGGCATCCTGAATCTGTTCAGGACTTTTCGCGCAAAGACCGAAAATGGCCATTGCCATGGCGATGCGATGATCGTTATGGCTGTCGATGACAGCCGGATGATCGAGACAGTAGGAAGACTGGCCATGAATAATAATTTCGTCTTCCGTACTCGTAATGTCCACGCCCCATTTGCGCAGTTCGTCTTCCATCGCCGCAATCCGGTCACACTCTTTGTAGCGCAGCCGGGAAGCGTGAGTAAGAACGGTTTTTCCCGGGCAACAGGCGCCGAGCACGCAAAGAATCGGTCCAAGATCCGGACAGTCGGCTAGATCAAAGGTAAAGCCGTGCAGCCGGCCTTTGACAGCCTGCAGGCCCTGACTGGTCCAGTGGAGCGTTCCGCCGGCTTTTTCGATGGCCTGTGTGATGACGGCATCGCCCTGCAGGGAATCGGGATTAAGACCTTCGACGACAATGGACGCGCCCAGCGCGCCGGCTACGAGAAAGAATGCGGCCTGCGACCAGTCGGCTTCGATGCTTACGCTGGCCGGCTGATAGTGCTGATCGGGCGTGATGCGATAGCCGTTTTCTGAGGGCTCTTCGATGTGAACGCCAAACGTCTTCATCATGTCCGCGGTCAGGCGCACATAGGACTGGGACTGATACGGCGGAAGCACCGCGATTTCCGCGCCGCCAATAAGCGGTGCACTCATAAGCAGTCCGGAAATGAACTGGCTGGAAATGCTGCCATCGAGCGTGAACAGACCGCTTTTTAAAGGGCCCTGGAACGTGATGGCTTCGCCGGACTGTTCAAATTTCAGATTCTGTTCGGCAAAGATGTTCGCATAGACGCCCATCGGCCGGGAAAGCAGGGACGGCTTGCCCAGAAAGCGGACTTCCTCCGGACCGGCAGCGGCGATCGGAATCAGAAAGCGGATCGTCGAGCCGGATTCAAAGGCATCCAGCACTGCCGGCTTCTGGGGATCGTTTTTTGCGGGATTGCATCCGCGAATATGAAGGGTACGAAAAAGCGGGCCAGAGCCGGGGTCTTCTTCAATGTGCGCGCCTAAAGCCTGCAGGCAGCCGATCGTGGCTTCCATGTCCTTGGAATGGCCAAGATGGGTAATGACGGATTCGCCGTCGGCCAGACCGGCGCAGATCAGGGCGCGGTGGCCGAGCGATTTGGAAGGCGGAACGCGAAGCGATCCTTCAAGATCGGAGGGTTCAATCCAGACTTTCATTACACAGTCTCCTTTCCATCCCCTGCAGAGGGCTGCGGTTTCGAATCGGATTTTCCAGAAGCAGGCGCTTCAAACGGGCGCAGCGCTTCCTTAGTCATCCACAAATCGAGCAGACAGAAGGCGGTCATGGCGTCAACGACCGCTCTGGCCCGGTGAATAATCGCCGGATCGTGCCGGCCCTTGATCGCCAGCTTGACGTTCTGTCGGGTCTGATAGTCCGCGCTGTCCTGTTCGAGATAAATCGAGGGGGTCGGCTTGATGCACGTCTGAAACAAAATCGGCATGCCGTTGGTAATGCCGCCGTTGATGCCCCCGTTGTTATTGGTTTCGGTATACAGGTTTCCGCAGTCATCGGCCTGAATCGGGTCGTTGGCCTGCGAGCCCGTCATGGACGCAAAGCCAAAGCCGGCGCCGAAGCTGACGCCTTTGATGGCGGGAATCGAGAAAAGCCCGTGCGAGAGACGGCTTTCTGCGGAGTCGAAAAACGGTTCGCCTACACCGGCGGGAAAGCCGGTAACGCCCGTCTGCAAAATTCCGCCTACGCTGTCGAGTTCGGCCGAAGCGTTTTCGATGACCTCCTGCATGCGCGCGCTCACTTCATCGTCCGCGGCTGGAAATTCCAGCGCGGAAAGCTTATCGAGCAGCGATTCGAGCTCGGCGGGGTTCAGACTGGCCATGGAAACGGCGTTGACATGACCAAGCTGGAGAATCTGGGTGCCGATGTGCACGCCTTTGGATTCAAGAATCTGGCGGCAGATCGCACCCGCGGCAACGACCGGCGCGGTCAGCCGGCCGGAAAAGTGACCGCCGCCGCGATAGTCCTGCCAGCCGTTATATTTTTCAAACGCGCTCCAATCCGCGTGGCCCGGACGCAGGCGCGTTTTAAGCTTCGCATAGTCCTGCGAGCGGGTATTGGTGTTTTCAATGAGAAGGCAGAGCGGGGTGCCGGTCGTATGGCCTTCGAAAAAGCCGGAGACGATCCGGACCTGATCGGCTTCCTGCCGCTTTGTGGATAAGGCGCCTTTGGCTTTGCGCTTTTCCATTTCAAAGTTCAGCTTGTCCAGATCGATTGCAAAGCCGGCAGGCAGTCCGTCCAGAACGGCACCGATCATTTCGCCGTGGCTTTCTCCAAAAATGGTCAGCGCAATCTGTTCACCGAATGTGTTTTTCATACGGATCTTCCTCCATCATCTGATCGAGATGCCCAACATCCCGGGTCTCAAAGCGGAAATGGCCGGGTTCATCGACGATGACGCAGGCGATGCCGGTATCGTTTCCTTTTTTGTCGCTGCGAATGAGGCGGGACGCTTCCTGACGGTCAAAGTCATGAATTTCCGGAAGATGGAGCTTCTCGTAAATGCGCAGCACGCGCTCTTTGAGTTGAGGATTTTCAATAAAGTAAAGCATGCCTGTCGCAACGCATTCGCCATGCAGATAGTCATGGTCCGGATAGCTGCCTTCAATGGCGTGGCCGATGGTGTGACCAAAGTTCAGCGCCTTGCGCAGGCCGGCTTCCTTTTCGTCCTGTTCGACGACGATCCGCTTCAGATCGATCGAACGGGCAATGATGGCGTCGATATCGAGCGTATCCTGTTCAAACATCGCGATGAGTTCGGGATCAAAGAGCAAACCCATTTTCAGCGCTTCGGCTAGACCGGCTGAAATCTGTCTCGCATCGAGCGTAGAGAGAACGTCGGGATCTATGATGACGGCTTTTGGCTGCCAGAAGGCGCCGACGATGTTTTTGACCGGTCCGAGATCGACCGCAGTCTTGCCCCCGACGGAAGAGTCGACCTGCGAGAGAACGGTCGTGGGAATGTTATAGAAATCAATGCCGCGCATGTAGCAGGCAGCAGCAAAGCCAGCCATGTCGCCGGCGACGCCGCCGCCCAGCGCGATGGCCTGACTTTTGCGGTTGAGACCGGCATTGCACATAGCGATCAGCAGCTGTTCGAAAGTCTGCAGATTTTTCGAACCTTCGCCCTGCTCAAAACAAAAAACGTCCAGATGATCAAACTGTCCTGCGGCCAGATCCACCCATTTTTTTGGGATCCCGGAATCGCAGACCAGAATCGACGGACGGCTGGTCTCAAGGCGTGAAGAAAGGTTTTGCAAAGCTCCGCGCTCAATCCAGATGGGATACGAGGAGCCGGGAAGATTTACATTCAGTTTCATAATCGGTTTCCTTTTTACACGCTATTTTAGCATTCCTTTACACGACATCCGAATATCGGGAAGGATCGCCCGGACAAATTGATTTTTAAATGCACCAAACGGTCATTTTAAAGCCGCTGGAAAAGAGAAAGACGAAGACCGGAAAATCCGTTCGATTCCGGTCGAACCGGCCTGGCGAACGAAGGAGATGCGAGAACGAATCCGCCCGAATAGGCTCTGCGCTTCTTTCTTTCGTGCGGTTCGGGTGATTCGTGCACATCCGCCCATAAAAAAACGCCAGCCTGAGCTGGCGCGATGGGCGAAAGGGGATGGAAAGCGGCGATCAAGTGCAGGCGAGCGTGCGTCAGCGGACCGATTGCTTCATTCGATGCTTAAAGCGTATTTTCGAGAATCAATTCTTCGGTTTCACCGGAAAGCTTCTTGTCGAACTTTTTCTGATCGTGAATGGCTTTTTCCAGACGGCGGTCCTGGTCGTGTTCCAGACGCATCATCGTCAGCGCGTGCTCAAACTGCGTTTTCTGCGATTTGCGCAGAGACGTAAGAATTACGCCGGTAAAGAAGTTCAGGAAGGCGAACAGGGCGATCATCGTGATGATCATCAGTGTCGGCATTTTGAGCACCAGACCGGTGTTGAGGAATTCAATCCAGATCGGGATGAACAGCGCGAGGGCGATGATCATCAGAATAATGGCGATGGTATTGAAAAACGCGAACGGACGCGTATCGCGAAGAAGACGGCCGATGGTGTACAGAACTTTCGTTCCATCGGAAATCGTGTTCAGTTTGGAAACGCTGCCTGCCGGACGGTCGCGGTAGCGGATCGGCAGCTCTTCGAGCTTCATGTTGTGGTCGAGGGCGAAAATCGTCATTTCGGTTTCGATTTCAAAGCCTTTGGACGTAACGGGGAAGGATTTTACAAAGTCCCAGGAAAATGCGCGAAGACCTGTCATGATGTCGCGGACGTTGGAATCAAAAAACGTGTTGATCAGGCCGCGCACCAGACGGTTTCCGGTGTTGTGGAACAGGCGTTTGTTTTCGGTGAAGTACGTGGAAGAAAGGCGGTCGCCGATGGCCATGTCTGCGCCGTGCTCCAGAACGGCTTTTTCCAGTTTCCTGGCATCTTCGGCCGGGTACGTGTCGTCGCCGTCCACAATGATGTAGCAGTCGGCATCGATGTCGCGGAACATGCTGCGGACAACGTTGCCTTTGCCCTGTTTGTGTTCGTAGCGGACGATGGCGCCGGCGTTTCTGGCGATTTCATCGGTGTGGTCGGAGGAGTTGTTATCGTATACGTAAATCTCTGCGTGCGGGAACGCTTCGGCGTAATCGCGGACGACTTTTTCGATTGTGGCCGATTCGTTATAGCAGGGGATAAGAATTGCAGTCTTTTTCATAATGAGTCCATTATAAAGAAAAAAACAGAGGGCATAAAGAAAAACAGAGGGCATAAAGAAAATAGGATGGGCCCCCCATTCGGATGTTTTTGCCAAAGGCCATGGAGGGAAGAAACAGCCCCAAACGCGGTCTGGGTTCTTTCCAAACCGCCGTCCTGGCCAGGAACCGGCGAAACCGGAAGCGCTGCCCTGCCTCTTTCCTTTACGCCCTTTGCAGCAGAGAACACTCTGCTTGAGGGCAAAGTTCATACAGACAAAAAGAGGATTTGATATGGCAAAAAGCTTTAATGTAAACCCCTGGCTGTTTCCGATGCCTGCCTATATGATCGGCACTTATAACGAGGACAGAACTACCGACATCATGATGATGGCCTGGGGCGGCATCTGCGCCGAAGACATGGTGGCGCTGAATCTGGCTGAAGAGCACAAAACGGTCGCCAATCTTAAGGCGAAAGGCGCCTTTACCCTGGCTGTACCGTCAGTAAAGACGCTTCGCGAATCCGATTATCTGGGCACGGTGTCCGGGAATCGCGTTCCGGATAAGTTCGAGCGTACGGGCCTGCATTCTGTGAAGAGCGAACATGTCGACGCACCGGTTATCACGGAGTATCCCATGACGCTCGAATGTGAAGCTGTGGAAATGCAGGAACAGCCGTACGGTCTGCGCATTCTTGGACGAATCGTCAACATCCTCGCCAGTGAGGACGTTCTCGATGAGCAGGGACGCATCGATGCAGGCAAGCTGAACAGCTTTGTCTTCGATTCGATGCGAAACGGTTATTACGCCAGCGGCGAACCAGTCGGTCAGGCCTGGCATTCCGGAGCCGGCCTGCTGAAGAAATAGAAGGTCTTGCCATGGCAAAACGCATTGTGATTCTCAATGGAAGTCCGCAAAGAAAAGGAAATACCGCGGCGCTGACGAAAGCCTTCAGCGAAGGGGCAAAAGCGCGGCCCATACGGTCACGGAGTTTTTCCCGGACGATCCCGGACGATATGAACATCCACGGCTGGCGCGGCTGCTTCTGCGCAAACAGCGCGCTGGAAATGCCGTGCGTACAGCACGACGATATGGCTAAAATTTATCCGGCCATTAAGGAAAGCAATGTCGTCGTCCTCGCTTCGCCGCTCTATTACTGGACGCTCAGCGGTTAGCTTCGTGCGGCGTTTGACCGGCTGGTCGCGCTCGAAGAAGGCAGGGAAAATCTTCTGCGCGGTCATGGTCGGGCCTGCGCGCTGCTGATGTCTGCCGCCGGCGATGAGTTTGAAGATGTCCTGGACTATTACAATCATCTGGCCGAACATCTCCGCTGGAAAAATATCGGCCATGTTCTGGCTGGAGGAAACGACAGAGATGGCGATGCTGCCGGCTAGCCGGAACTGGAAGAAGTCCGCAGACTGGTCGCATCGATTCAGTAACTTTTACAAATTCTATTATCCGCAGGCAAAGTGAATCGAAAGAACGGCAAAAAGCAGGAGGCGTTTCATCGGGGCAGCCTCCTGCTTTTCTGTCCGAATCTGGCCCTCCAGAGCGAAAAGAATCCCCATCGAGAGAATCTGAAAAAGAACGGGAAAAGAACGCGTAAGAGAACGTGTAAAAAGCGCAGAGAATCCGACGGAATCCGCCTGAGTTCTCCCGCGTACCATGCCGGAAAAGGAAAACAATCGAATCGCCAGAAGACGCGATGATAGAATAGGCACGGTGATGTCTATGAATTCGCTTGAAAAAGCAAGAAACACAATTGATAAGATTGACGAGCAGCTGGCTTCGCTTTTTGAAGCGCGTATGAAACTCACGGAAATCGTTGCTGCCTATAAAAAAAAGCACGACATGGCGGTCTTTGATGAAAGCCGTGAAGCGCAGGTTCTCGAAAAAGCAAAACAGAGAATCAGCAAGCCGGATCTGAAGGGCGATTTTGCCCAATGGATGCAGACGCTGATGGATCTATCCAAAAAACAGCAGCGGCAGATGCTCAACGCCAACAAAGTGGCTTACTGCGGCGTGGAAGGCGCGTTTGCCTGCTCGGCCACCCGTACGCTGTTTCCGCAGGCGGAAGCCGTATCCTGCGCGAGCTTTGCGGACGTGTTTAAGAAAGTGCAGGAAAACGAAGTCCGCTATGGCGTTGTGCCTCTGGAAAATTCGAATTCCGGTCTGGTCGGCGAAGTGCTCGATCTGCTTTTCGAATCCGGCCTGTACATTGTTGAGGCCGCGGACATCCGCATACGCCAGTGCCTGCTTGGCGTAAAAGGGGCGCAGCTCAAGGAGGTGCGCTGGGTGTATTCGAAAGATCAGGCGCTCTGGCAGTCCAAGACGTTCCTGGACGCGCTGGGCGTGGAGACGATCTGTTATCCGAATACCGCCATGGCTGCCCAGTATATCGCGCAGCAGGCCGATCCGGCAAAAGCCGCGATTGGAGCCAGAGACAACGCGAGCCTCTACGATCTGGACATTCTTGCCGAAAACATCGAAGGCAGCGCCTCGAATACCACCCGCTTTCTGGTCATTTCAGCCGTTCCGAATGCGCAGGAAAATGAGGTTTCCTCTTTGCTTCTGACGGTACCGGACAGCGCGGGCGCTCTGGCGAAAGCCATTAACGTCATTGCCGCTTTTGATCTCAACATGGACAATCTGCAGTCGCGCCCGGTCAAGAGCCGGCCGTTTGAATATTATTTCTTCGTACAGCTGGCCGGTCATACGTCCAGACAGAATGTGGAAGCCTGTCTGCAGGCGTTAAGTGCCGTCTGTACGTCTGTCCGTTCACTGGGCAGCTATTCCATCAGAAAGGACGATCAGTTATGAGTTTTGTAAAAGACAGCGTAAACCGCAAACCGATTGTGGACACAGTATTTGCGATCGTGGATCAGGCCAAAAAGGCCAAGGAAGAACTGGGCGCGGAAAACGTAACCGACGCGGTTATCGGTTCGCTATATACCGAAGACGGCGTTCTGTGCGCGTTTGATACTGTGTTTTCGACGCTGAAGTCGCTCGACAATAAGAAACTGGCCAAATATGCGGTCAGCTTTACCGGAAACCCGGATTTCCAGGAAGATGTTCTGGACTGGGTGCTCGACGGCAATTCCGATTTGTATAAGGAAGTCATCGCCACGCCAGGCGGAACCGGTGCGGTCGGCATGTCGATTGAAAACTGCCTCGAAGCCGGTCAGACGCTGATCATTCCGGAAATCGCCTGGGGCTCTTACTCCCTCATGGCGCAGATGCACAATCTGAAAACGAAATCGTATTCGCTCTTTGAAGGCGATCATTTCAATCTCGACTCCCTGAAGGCGACATGCAAAGCCGTCATGGAAGAGCAGGACCGTCTGGTTCTGATCATCAATGACCCGTGCCAGAATCCGACCGGCTATTCGATGACCAGAAAAGAATGGGAAGACGTGATCGAATTCCTGAACGAATGCTCCAAAACCCATTCGGTCGTTCTGATCAATGATATTGCCTACATCGACTTTGCCTATGAAGGTGCGAAAGCCAAGGAATATTTCCGCTGCTTCGACAAGATTTCGGACGACGTTGCTGTAATCGTTGCCTTCTCCATTTCCAAATCGCTGACCTCTTACGGTCTGCGCTGCGGTGCAGCCATTCTGATGGCGAAAACGCAGGAAGGCGTGGACGAACTGAAAGTCGTCTTCGAAAAGACCGCCCGCGCGACCTGGTCGAACGTCAACAATGGCGCCATGGAAACGTTCTCGACGATCATGCGTACGAAAAAGGATGAATACCTGGCAGAAAAACAGAAGTATGTGGATCTGCTTAAAGCCCGTTCGGATCTGTTTGTAAAACAGGCCGAAGAAGCCGGTCTGGTTCACTACCCGTACAAGGAAGGCTTCTTCGTCACGCTCGCAATGGACAATGACAAGTGCGACCGCCTGCATGCGGCCCTGATGGAAAACCAGATTTACACCGTCAAGGTCAACAAGGGCATTCGCATCGCCGTCTGCTCCATGCCGCTTCACGTCATCGACGGTCTGGCCGCCCGCATTAAAGCGGTCGAAGACCAGCTCGACTAGATCGTTCCAAACAGAAAAAAACGGCGGAAAACCGTTTTCGATTTTCCAGCCGCATCAGTATTTCCCTTTTCCTGTTTTTTCTTCAAGTCCGCAAAGCCGCAAGGCCTGCGGGCTTTTTTACTGCCGAAAGCCGCGCATTTCTGTCCGGCTGAAGGCGCGGCCGAATCCCTTCAGAATCCGCTCCGGGACAAAATGTGAGAAATTAACAGGTTTTGAGAGATTTAACATCATATAAAGACAATTTTTATGCACAATAAAAGCAAGCAGATAAAAGTGAGAAAAAATCCTCACTCTGCGCGAAGACAAAATGAGCTGAAAATTACGAGAGGTATCGCGAATTTTAATGGATGGTAAACAAAATCGAATTCGAAATAATTATCAATTCATTGTCAATTATTATGCCGGACAGAACAGAAAAACTAAAATAAATGCGTTAAAAAAATACGCTTTATGATAAAATATCCGTGATTATACAGAAAAGAAATAATGAAAACGAAATAGATTTGGCAGGTGAAACTAATGGAAAGACAAGCTGGAGTCCTTCTTCCTCTTTTTTCAGTTCCTGGAAACCAGGGAATAGGAGACCTCGGACAGAAAACTCAGATGATGATCGATGAACTGACAGATGCCGGATTCAAGATCTGGTCTATGCTTCCCATCAATCCTGTACACGAACACAATTCGCCGTACAGTGCTGTAACTGCCTATGCCGGGGATCCGATTTACATCAATATTGATCGCCTGGCGGAGATGGGACTTCTGACCCAGAGCAGCGTCATCAACTGCAACAAGTTTAAAAACGCTGTGGACTACGATACAGTCCGTCAGTTTAAAGAACCCTTTTTTCAGAGAGCCTTTAAGGCTTTCCGCAAAAACTATAAAAAATGGAAAGAAGAATTCGAACAGTTCAAGCGTGAAGCGTTCTGGCTGAACAACTGGACCGTTTATGAACTGTTCCGCAATCTGAACGACGGCAAAGGCTGGACCGAGTGGGAACTCGATTACCAGGTATGGCCGGAAAAGCAGGGCATCAACCTTCGTCCTTACGTCGAAGAAGTGTTCTATATTCAGTTTTTGCAGTTTATTTTTTATAAGCAGCTTGACGAAATTACCGCGTACGCGCGCAAGAAAGGCCTCCGGCTCATGCAGGATGTTCCGTTTTACGTGAACATGAACAGCATGGAAGTCTGGTCGCACAAGCGGGAATTCATGGTACAGCCTGACGGCAGACCCATTCAGCTGGCCGGCTGCCCGCCTGATCACTACCACGAACACGGTCAGGTGTGGGACAAGCCGATGTATAACTTTGACTACATCAAGGAAGAGCAGTACGTGAACTTCCGCAATCGATTCATCTGGACCGCCAGGAACTTCGACGCGATGCGGATCGTTCATTTCAAGGGCTTTGACTTTATCTGGAAAGTCCCAGAAGACCGCAACCCGGAACACGGCGCATGGTCCGCCGGACCAGGCCGTCCGCTGCTCGAAATGATCAAGAACGATCTTCCCAACGTGCTCTTTACTGCCGAAGATCAGGGTCTGATGCGTCCGACGCTCAAGGAAATGGAAAAGGAATTTTCCATTCCGGTCATGGATGTTCTGCAGTACCGTATGGAAACCAAACTGCTCAAAAAGGCAGCGGCCCCGCTTTCCGCGGTCTACACCTCGTTTTATGACACCCCGACCATTGAACAGGACTACGCTTCCTTTACCAATAACCGCAAGATCGCCCTTCGCCGCTTCTTTAAAAAGCGCGAATACGAGCACCGTTCGTTCCACGACCTCGTGTGCCACTTTGCGATCAACAGCGAAGCCGTTCTCGTTCTTCTTGCCATGCAGGATATTCTCGGCATCAAGGAACAGGGACGCATTAACGATCCGGAAAACGAAGACGTGCCCAACTGGACGTGGAAGCTGAAAGACTTCAAGACGTTCCCGGATGAGCTCCAGAAAGTAAAAGGCTGGCTCGAAGCCGCTGGACGCATTCCGGCAGAATCGGCCGAAGAAGCCTGATTTTCTAAACCGCAGAGCGGAACAAAACAGGAACACAAATCCGTCCCACCGGTTTTCACAGCGAACGATTCGCGCCGAAAACCGGTGTTTTTTCTATGTCGAAATGAAACAGAACAGGACTGGACAAAATAGAAGAGAATGGGACCAAACGGGGCTGAACTGGATCTGGACGGAATGGGGCAGAAGGGGACGGACATTTTCTCAGCGTCCGCGGCTGCCCGAAGAAGCAGAGCTTTTTGAGCAGACCGCACGAGTGCCTTTTCGCGGATCTTGCAAACAAAAAGAAAACCGCTTCCGGTCAGGGAAGCGGCAGAGCGGATTTTGAAAGGGACTCCGGCCATGTTACAGGATTACAGATTCAGCCGAGCCCGACGGGGGTCAGGCGGTTGTGGAGTCAGCGGAATCGTCGCGTTTGACGTAGGTCAGTAGAATATCATAGCCAAGAGTTTCAAGAATTTTGATGAACGTCTTGTTGATCAGGTTCTCGTTGTTTTTGATGATTCGGTTGGCGTAGGAAGGGGTGATTCCAATCGCCTGGGCCAGTTTGGCCTGCGTCATCTGAGCCTGTACAGCCTTCACTTTAATATCCAGCTCAAGGTTATTTTTCAGCATTCCATTCGTCTCCTTTCAATTGAGTTACAATGCAATCTTAGAGGGATTGGATTATTTTGTAAACAAAACCAAGAATCCCTTTTAAAAATGTTCGAAATAATCAAAAAAAAACAGCATCCAGTCCAACTTTTAAACCTGTTTCTGAAAGAATCAGTTGATTAAGATGAAAGAAAACACAAAATAAGATATAAATATTAACATTTGCATTTACAGTAGAAACTTTAAAAAATATACGATCCCAATGATAAAACCGTATAAAGATAGCAGTGTCATTACAGGAGTCATCAATTTTGCAAAGATAAAGATAATTTATTTAGATATAGTTTTCTCATGAACAATGGAGTAGATAAATCAACAAAATGCGATTGGAAACCAATCCTAAAAAGATAAACGTAAAGCCATGAAAAAGCGCATGAAACCTGCGAAATTCGCAGAAACACATGCGCTTTCATATTTTTCAGAAATTAAGAAAGATTGGGATATCCCCGTCAGGACAGGCCGCCTTTTCCTGAAAAACTGCAGTTTTCAAAAATCGGATGGTCTTCAAAGAGACAATATGCCTCTGTCAAGTCTTAAATCTGTGCCTAGATCGAAACGGTGGCGTTTACGGCAGCGAGCGCCGGCAGTTTTGGTGTCTGCAGGTGCACGCCAAGGGTATGAGCGAGGACTTCTTCCACGCGGGAAACCGGGATGATTTCCAGAGCGTTTTTGACTTCTTCGTCCACCTCAGCCAGGTCGCGTTCGTTGTCAGCCGGAATCAGCACTTTGCGAATGCCTGCACGCATGGCCCCGAACAGTTTTTCCTTCAGACCGCCGATCGGAAGCACTTCGCCGGAAAGCGAAAGTTCGCCCGTCATCGCGATGTGGGAATCGACCGGTTTGCCTAACGCCAGAGAAGCCAGAGCCGTCATGATCGTGATGCCGGCACTCGGTCCGTCTTTTGGCGTGGCGCCAGCCGGGAAGTGGATATGGATATCCTGTTTGGCAAATTCGAGCGTATCGAGCGGCAGATGGGATTTCAGTACGGAATAGGAAATCCGTGCCGATTCCTTCATGACATCGCCCAGCTGACCCGTCAGGATCATCTGGCCGCTGCCGGGCATCGAAGCCGCTTCAATGTAGAGCACTTTGCCGCCTACAGCCGTCCAGGCCAGACCCGTAACGACGCCGACTGGATTGCTTTCCTTCACTTTTTCGTGACGGACAGCGATCGGACCGAAAATGTCCGCCAGATCGTCTTTCGTTACGCGTACCGGTCCGGCGTTTTCCACCATATCGACCGCTTTGACCCGGCAGATTTTCGCCAGCTGCTTTTTCAGACCGCGGCATCCGGCTTCCATCGTGTAGGAATTGATGATTTCACGGATCGCATCGTCTTCAATCTGAAGCTGAGACGCGTCGATGCCGTGTTCTTCCATCACTTCGCCAAGCAGATGGTCTTTGGCAATCACGAATTTTTCCGAAGGCGTGTAGCTCGAAAGGGAAATGACTTCCATACGGTCGAGCAGCGGTCCGGGGATCGTGTCGAGCGAGTTGGCGGTGGCAATGAACATGACATCGCTCAGATCGTAAGGCAGATCCAGGTAGTGATCGGTAAAGGTGTCGTTCTGTTCCGGGTCGAGTACTTCCAGCATGGCTGCCGAAGGATCGCCCGCAAAGCCGCCGGCCATCATCTTGTCGAGCTCGTCGAGAATCATTACCGGGTTGGTGGCTTTGGCGTTTTTCATCGCCTTGAGCACGCGGCCGCTCATGGCGCCGACGTACGTACGTCGATGACCGCGGATTTCGGATTCGTCACGGATGCCGCCTAAGGACAGACGGGTGTACGGACGATGGAGCGCCTTGGCGATGGATTTTCCCAGAGACGTTTTGCCGGTTCCGGGAGGACCAACGAGCAGAATGGCGCTGCCGCGGTTGGTCTTGCGCAGTTTCATGACCGCAAGGTGCTCGATAATGCGCTGTTTGACTTTTTCCATGCCTGCATGACGCTCATCGAGAATTTCGCGGGCTTTCTGCAGATCGGGTTCGAAGATTTCTTCCTTTTTCCAGGGAAGAGAGAGTGCAAACTCGAGGTAGTTCTTGAGCAGTTCGGCTTCTGCGGACTGCGGGTTGGTGCTTTCCAGGCGCGCAGCATCTTCGAGAAGCGCCTTCTGGTTTTCCTCGGACATGCCGGAAGCGGCAATGCGGGATTTGTAGTCGGAATCTGGAGAGGTCTCGCCGGCTTCGTCGCTTTCATCGAGCTCGCTCTGGATGGCGTTCAGCTGACGGAGCAGAGCCTGACGGCGATAAAACTCGCTCGCTTCTCTGGACAGCTTCTCGTTCATTTCCATGTTGAGGGTAATTTCCTCTTTCTGGCGAAGGAGATAGTCGATGAAGCGAAGCGCGCGTTCCTTATCGGAATCCATGCAGATCAGCCCGTAGCATTCCGCCGTCGACATGTTGATGTACTGGGACAGGAAGGCGATCAGCTGGTTGAGAGAAGAGTATTCATTCACCCGGCGGGCCAGATGTCTTCCGCCCTGGAAGCCCGAGGAGACTTCCTTAACAAGTTCTTTGATATAGGAAACCATCTGTTTCCTGGATTTGTCGTCAAGATCATCGATGGCCGGAGCTTCGGTCCACTCGCAGAGGGGTCCGTCTGCGCTGCGCGAAACAATGCAGATACGCTTGAGCGCCTTGACCATCAGGACGTTTTCGTCTTCTTCCTTTTCGATCCCGGTCGCTTCGCAAAGCAGACCGTACGCGCGGAGATTGTCATTTCCCGGTCGAGCGAGATCGTCCTCACCGCTGAAAACTGCGAAGGGCTCCTGCAGGAGTCGTTCGATTTCGTTTTGCGGCAGATTTTTCAGCCGGAGGATTGTATCAGGCAGCATAAACGTGCCGGCAACTCGCAGAAAAGGTGATTCTGTTCTTTTGTCGTTCAATTTGTAAATCCTCACTTTCTAATGAGTAGACAGTATATATAACTGGTACGGAAAATGTAAATACTATCAAAAAACATACTAACAAAGTTATGTATACCATAGGAGCCGCCGTTCATGGTAAGATAGCCCACGAAAGGGGTGCACGATGCAGAAACTGATTATTTATAAAGATGATGAATGTTCGATGAAACGGGCATGCAAGGCGCTGGAGGGAAAATGGAAAATCCCTGTGATCTACGTTCTGTGTGTCAACGGAACCCTGCGCTACAGTCAGCTTCGCCAGGCGTTAGGCATAACCAACGTCATGCTTTCCAATACCCTGAAAGATCTGGAAGAGGAAGGCCTGATCGAACGCAATGCCTACAACGAAATCCCGCCCCGTGTTGATTATTCTCTGAGCGAACTTTCTCGCGAGCTCGTTCCCGTCCTTCTTTCTTTCTCCCACTGGGGACAGAAGCTGATGGAATGCGATCTGGATTCCGAGGACGAGTGCGATCTTCTCTAAAGCCTGCCCAGCCATTCCTTTTTGTTCAACTTGCCTGTATTCCAAAGGGGTCGAATACTCTGGACGTCTCGAACGGACGTCTTTTTTTCATGGAAAGATGAACGGAGCGGGCTGCTGAAATTTCAAAAAAGCGACCGGTCAGAGAGACAGAAATCTCAAAAAACAAAAAATTCAAAAAGCGAGAAATCCAGAACGGCAGAGGAAAAGGAAAAGGAAGGTACTCCCTTCAGACGGCTCATAGAAAAACCGTGAATCCAAAGGTCGATTCACGGCATGCGCGCATCCAGAGGGATGGACAGTCCGGGCCAGAATAGAGGATACGATGAGCACAAACCCTCTGCTGTACGAACCGGAACAATCTCAGACGCAGAAATCCTGATAGAAAGAGAAAAAATTAAGAAATCTGAAGAATCAGAAAAAGGGCACTCGCCAGAAGGTGCTTTGGAAGGTCCGTGACTGTTCGGATCTGCACGCGGGCAAGAATTCCAAAAAAATATATATAACGGATATAAAGCCTGTATACATCCGATCGGATTCTTTACTGAAATCATTTCTTTTGTTCACCGGAGTCTGGTGGGAAAACCCCGCGAGCCGCTGTCATATTGAAAAAAGTCCGGCATTCCGCCGGGGGGGAAAGAAAGAAGCCGATATAATCCAAGTATAAAGATCCCATAAAAGAACGGAATTATGGAAAAGCGTGACAGACACCGATGAACACCGCTTTTTCCAGATTTCGCCAGACCGGGATGAAAGGAGTTTCGTATGAACAAGTCTTCTTTTGGATGGTATCGCGTGCTCTATATTATTCTTTCCATTCTTTACATGTTTGCGGGCATGATGCTCATCACCTATCCGGGAATGTTTGCTGGATCCATGATTTACATGATCGGTTTCCTGGCCATCCTGTATGGATGCATTCTGATCGCTTCCTATTTCATGGCCGTCAATTTCAAGCTTCCCTTTACGCTCATTGCCGGCGGCGTTCTGATTCTGCTTGGCATTCTGATTTGCTGCAATCTGTTTGAAGCGTCGATCGCGTTAGGCGTTATCGCCGCCATCGGTTTCATGGTTGTCGGCGCCTTTAAGATTTATCAGGCCGTATTTGTTAAGAACATCGGCATTTCCAGCTGGTGGTCCATTCTGCTTCTCGGTATCTGCAACCTGATCATCGGTCTGATTCTGATTTTCAATTTGAACGATTCCGGAACTCTGATCACCGTTCTGATTGGTACCAACCTGTTAGTCAACGGCGTATCCGACCTGATGCTTGGCATCATGGCTTTCTAGTTCCGTTCGTTATACCCGTTTTACCCCTTTCTATATTTTCTCCTCTCCAGTAGTTTGAGGCGTTTCCTCCTTTCTCTTGGGCAGCCGGTATGTGCAGACCGGCTGCCTTTTTATAGTTCGGGCACCACAGCCCGCAGAAAAAATGGCCAATGCTAGTCTGAAGACAGAATCAGTTACAGGCTTCGGCAAGCCGGTATGTAAAGCCGGAAAAGCGGATCGAAGAGAATTTCTTCTTACTCAAGGTGTTTCAAAAAGAATTCCCGCCGCGATCTGTTCGAACGCCGAAGCAGAAAGGAAGCACGAATATGGAAGAAGCCATGATGGACCCTTCTCGAGTCATTTATCAGACAAATGCGGACAATACAGCCCGTTATGTCATTGGAGAAAAAGGGGACAACCCTCTGATTGTAATGAGCATCAACCCGTCGCACGGAACGCCAGAACGCACGACCCCGACACTTGGCACCATCCGTCACATCGCTCAGGCGTACGGCTATGACGGCTGGATTGTTCTCTGCCTGTATCCGCAGCGCGCAACGCATCTTGACGAACTGGACGAAGTTGCCAATCCGCAGTGGATCGCCGAAAACGATAAAGTTATCGCCGACATTTTCTCGCAGTATCCCAATCACAGGATCTGGGCAGCCTGGGGCACACACTACAAAATGAGAAGCTATTTCCCGGAATGCCTCTCCAACATTCTTAAGATCGCCGATCAGTACGGCATGAGCTGGATGCATTATGGAACGCTCGATGAAGACGGAACTCCGCGCTATTGCCTCTATCTGGAAAACGGAGAAGGCTGGGCGCCCTTTGATGCACAGGCGTTCCTGAACCGCACATTCTAAAATCAGGCTCTAAACGCCAGTACCAGATTCAGAAACCAAATTAAAAACACCAAATATTTCGCATGAAAAACGGATGCCGCACAAACGCAAAGCGGCATCCGTTTTCTGTTTCCGGCGCGCCTGAACCGATTCCGACCGTTCTGTCGAGGGATCGTCTTTGAACCGGGAATCTGTAAGCGCACCGTAAGACAGTGAGAATAGAATTCCAGAGCAGAGATCTTTATAATTTTTTCAGCGCATCCATTTTTTGTTGATGAATCCGCACGAAAGAGCAGACAGAAAATGTACAGACAGGAGAAAAAGACGCATGGCAGATCCAAGAAAAACGACCCGCAAGCCGGGAAAGAAAAAGAAAAAAAGCAAAATTCATAAAGGCCGTCTGGCGATTCTCATTGCTGCGTTTGCTCTGGTAATCGCCGCAGCTGGTGCCGGCGTATATGGGCTTGGACGTCTGATTTTTTCTTCTTTTCAGAGCGAAACACGAAGTACCGATGTCAACGGGGCCATTCTTCCTTTTGAAAACCATGCGCCGACCACAAAAAATTCTCTCGTGTTTACCGGCGTAGGGGACAATCTTCTGCACGATCGTCTGTACACCACATTTGAAGAAAAATACGGAAACCGCCAATTTCTGAAACAGTACGATGCGCTCGTTCCGTATCTGGAAAAAAGCAATCTCAACTACATCAATCTGGAGACGCTTCTGGCCGGCGACGCCTACGGGTTCAGCGGGTATCCAGCGTTTAACGGTCCAAGCGAATACTTTGACGCGCTGGCGAAAGCCGGTTTCAACTGGATTTCCGCTGCGTCCAACCACACCCTCGACATGGGCGATCAGGCGGTAAAGGATGAACTCGCCTACGCCAGAGAACATGTCCCCAATGTCAGCGTCACCGGCATTCACGATTCGCAGGAAAACGCGGACACCCCGGTTGTACGCGAAATTAACGGGATCAAAGTCGGTCTGGCTACATTTACCTTCGGTCAGAACGCCAACGCGTGGCCGGCAGACGGCTGGCTGATCGACGCCTATCGGAATCCGGATTATTCCATTAACTACGATCTGCTTGATGCGCGGCTGGACGCGCTCAACGCAGCCAGCGACGTTCAGATTATTTCCGTTCACTGGGGAACGGAATACGAAACCGTTCCGAATGAAGAACAGAAAACGCTGGCGGCTTACTTCCATTCCAAAGGTGTAGAAGCGGTCATCGGAACTCATCCCCATGTGATTCAGCCTGTGGAAATGATTCATGACGAAAATCAGGAAACCCTCGTCTACTATTCGCTGGGCAACCTGCTTTCCGGTCAGGATACCAATGACCGAATGGTCGGCGGCATGGCCAGTTTCCAGCTCAATTACGATCCAGAAACCCAGAAAGCTTCGTTTGAAGACGTTCGCTTTATTCCGACCGTTACCCTCATCAACGACGCTGCCGATGAATTTGGTGTTACCGTCTACGACGATTACACCGATGAGCAGGGTGCAACGCATTACATCACGACTCAGAAAGGTCTGGATATGTCCAAAGCCTGGATTACGGACTACGTTCACTCGGTAATGGGCGAATCGACTGAAGACTATACCATCTGCATCGATACGGATCCTGCATGGAGTTCCGAACAGAAAAGTTCCGGGCAATAAGCCCGGCTTTTCACTCTCTGCAGGCCAAACCTGCTGCTATTGATGAATCCATCAAAGGAAAATCCAAACCATTTAAAACGCACAACCCTTAGAAAGTGAGAAAGCCGCTATGCCCGAAACCCGACCAACTCCCGCTAAAAAGAACGCTTCTCCTTCTCCTGCAAAAGCTGCCGGAGCACCTAAAGCGAAAAAGACACAAAAGAAGAAAAAACTCAGAACGGATCGCATTCTGATTCTCGTACTGGCCGCCTGCGTGCTTGTCGGCCTTTGCGGCTGGGGAATTTATGCCCTGACCAGAACGTTCTCTGGACAGGACCAGGAAACCGAACAGCAGCTCCCTGCGGTTTCTGCGGAAGAAATTGAAGCGATTCAAAAGCCAGAAGCCATTTCTCAGGAAACGTTTGATGCGCTCAAAACGCAGGCGCTATCGGATCCTGAGTCCCTGCCTTCCCGCCATGCCGCAAATCTGCTGGGTCATATTGAGGAATACGACGAAGACATTCTCGCCTTCTATTTGCGCGATGATGACCGCTATGAATTCGTAAGCCAGTGGCCAGACCGGGAAAACCTGCAGACTCCTGTGGCATCCCTTGAAGAAAGCCTTGAGACGGTTCCCGCCCTTTTACAGTGGGATCTGCGCTGGGGCTATCAGCCGTATGGCGATTCCATGATTTATGCGGCCGGCTGCGCGCCGACGACGATGTCGATGGTCGCTTCCTATCTCAATCAGGACGAGACGCTGACCCCAAGAAAAATTGCGGACTGGGCGGATGCGAGCGGTCAGTATTCGCCCGGTCAGGGCACGCTGTACACGTTCTTTACCGATGCGGCTGCCGAGTATGGACTGAACGTAGAATCCATTCCGGTGGATTCGGCTTCCATTGAAGACGCAGCGGCGCAGGGAAAAATCATGATTTTCCATCTGCTTCCCGGAACGTTTACCACGTTTGGACATTTTGTGGTCGTACCGGGCGTCGAAAACGGACGGCTGAAAATCAACGATCCCAATTCCATCGAACGCTCTTCCCACCTCTGGGATTACAGCCAGGTACTTCCGGAAACGGCGGCAATCTGGGCGTATTCCAAAGCGGAGTAGACACAACGAAAGACAGAGCGGCAGCACAAAGATAAACGAAAACGGTCTCTGCAGAGCCCGGGCGAGTGATCGCCATGGCCTGCAGGGACCGTTTCTCTTTTTGAAATGCGGTGTGACGAAACGAAAAACTTTAAAGCGCTTTTCGTAAAAATGACTTCGGATGGAAATTAGAAAACAGGGAAGTCTGCCTAAAGAAGCATGACGAGCGTACCGACGGTCAGAAGAAGCAGACCGGCCAGCGCTTTTTTGGAAAGCCGCTCATGAAAGACAATCCACGAAAAGAGGACGGTAACGAGAATGGACAGCTTGTCGATTGGAATGACAACGCTGGCCTGTCCCTGCTGCAAAGCGGCGTAAAAGCACAGCCAGCTTGCGCCGGTGGCCACGCCGGAAAGGCAGATGAAAAACAGTTCCTTTCTGGAAATATGGCGCAGGGTGTTCTGCTTTTTCGTCACGAAGACCATGACCCATGCCATGATCAGAACGACAATCGTTCGAATGGCGGTACCAAGATTGGAATCTACGTTTTCAATGCCGACCTTGCCTAGAATCGATGTCAAAGAGGCGAAAACCGCCGAGGCGATCGCGTAAAGCAGCCAGCTTTTGGACGTACTGCTCTCTTTCTTGTTTGCGGTGTTTTTCTGCGGGGAAGCTCTGGCTTTTTTTCGACGCGCCAGATACTGGGCGAGCGGATCGAGATCGAGCATCATCCACGTTCCCGCCATAATCAGAACTGTACCGAGAATCTTATAGCCGGAAACCGTTTCGTGAAGGAGCAGAAACGAAAGAAGAATGGTCAGAACGACGCTCAGCTTATCGACTGCGGCAACCTGAGAAACCGGTCCGGTGGACAGCGCCTTAAAGTAGCAGAGCCAGCTGGCGCCGGTCGCCAGACCGGAAAGGACAAGAAACAGCAGGCTTTTCGGGCTGATCGAAGAAATCTGGCCGCCGACATGCGTGATCCAGACGATCAGCCAGGTAAACAGTAAAACAACAATGGTGCGTATGGCCGTAGCCGTAGTGGAGTCCGTCCGTCGAATGCCGAGCTTGGCCAGAATAGCCGTTACGCCCGCAAAGAAGGCGGAGCCAAACGCGTAAAGAACCCACATGATGATCACCTCGGCTCCATTTTAGGTCTGTTTCCTTTGCGGTGACGTCCGACAAACCGGAATCCGGCCAAACTCCTGGATTTTGACCGAGGAGCTCTGGCCGAATGAGAAGAAAGGATTATTCTGTTAATGAGGAGGTACGAAGCTGTCTAAAAAATAAAGCGTCTGGGACAAGCTTCCTGTACAATCATCTTCATAGCCAGAAGAAGGGAGAGTGCCGCAGAAACCTGTCGGCCTCAAGGGGAAAAGAGTATGAAGCAGACTCGAAAAGCAATTCAGGACGCGTATATCGCACTGTGTGAAAAGAAGCCTGCAGATAAGATCACGGTCAAGGAAATCGTGGAAATCTGCGGAATTAACCGGAACTCTTTTTATTACCATTTTGAAGATCTTCCCAGTCTGACCGTGTCTATCATGGAAGACCAGATCCGCCAGGCTATGTATGCGCCGGAGGTGGAAAGTCTTCAGGAAGGATTTCTGCGCTGCGCGCAGTGTTTTCAGGACAATATCGCCTTTTACCGGAATGTCTACTACTCCAAAAACCGTGAAGTGCTCGATTATCAGA
Source organism: Allobaculum fili (assembly GCF_020969955.1). Classification (NCBI taxonomy): domain Bacteria; kingdom Bacillati; phylum Bacillota; class Erysipelotrichia; order Erysipelotrichales; family Erysipelotrichaceae; genus Allobaculum; species Allobaculum fili. The sequence continues at coordinate 43,452 of NZ_JAHDSX010000001.1, forward strand.
TCCGCTGTCTGATCGATGAAATGCTTGGACGGCTTCTGAACCACAGCCTGTTCGTGCATTACGATATCAGCGAGGAAGATCAGGAAATCATCACTTCCGTTTACCGTATGGAAATGCTGGGGCTGCTGTTTGGCTGGCTTCAGGAAGGCATGAAATACGATCTGCCCACCCGCTATCGCCGCGTATTTGAACTGCGCCGCGGGACCGCGGAAATGATGGCCCGGCGCGCCGACCGCTCCGGCCGCTGCGCGCACTGATCCACAAAAAAGAAATCGCGTCCTCCATAAGAAATCCAGGAGGCGGCAGCCAGTGACAGGCTGCCACCTCCTTTGTCATACTGGTGGGCAAAAAGCTGCAGATCTGCCCAGTCCGTTTTTCGGTGAAAGAAAAATTCAGAGCTTTTCGCCTGCTGCGCTTGCCTCTCCCGTCTGGGGAGGGATTACACTGAAGACGCTTACGCAAAGGAGCGATGCATGATCTCGATTGGAAAAATGCCACAGGCTTGTCCGATGAGCGTCAAAACGCTGCGCTGGTATGACCAGATTGGCCCGCTTCACCCGGAATATGTTGATGAGAAAACTGGGTTTCGCTACTGTGCGCCCGAACAGATTGAGCAGATTCTGCTCATACGGCGCTATAAGCGCTTCGGCTTTTCGCTGCAGGAAATCGGCGAACTTCTGCAGGCGTCTCAAACACAGATTCAAAAGGCGCCTGCCCATAAGCTTGAAGAGATGCAGATCCAGATCGAAAGCCAGCGCCAGAGACAGGAAGAAATTCGACAGATTCTTTCGGACAGGCCGGAAAGGATTTTTATGAACCGTACAACTGAACTGGTAAAAACCGAAAAGACACCGGTCTATGCACTCCATGCCGTTACGTCGATTGCTGAATACGGCGGACTGATGAGCCGCCTTTTTGAAGAAGCGGACAAAAAACAGCTCCGTCTGTGCGGCGCGCCGGGAACCCGGTATCTCGATCAGGACTTTAATCCGGAAAAAACGGAACTGGAAGTCTTCTTCCCCGTCTGCCCTGCCGGGCAGGCAAACGGGGAGATCGGCGGTGATTTGTGCGTTCGCGTTCTCCATACGGGAAACTACAGTACGCTCAGCGAATCGTATGGAGCGGCGCTGAAATGGATCGAAGAAAACGGCTATGCGATCGTCAATGCTCCCTATGAACTGTATTTGAGCGATCCTCGCACGGATCCAGATCCTGCAGACTGGAAAACCGAAATTTTTTCCGGTCACTCCAAAGTCGTAAGCGGACGCTCAACGGGATTTTGCCGGGCAACTCAGCCGGCTATGACAAAGTCGGAAAAGCAATCTTCCAGAAATCTATAGAATTACACGTCATAGAATGAAAAAAGAAGAGGTCTTTGCGAAATGCATCCAGAACGATCGGACCCATGTCCGATCGCATATCCGGCTTTCGCAAAGCCTCTTTTTGCGTTTAACAAATTTCTGTTTTCCAAAAGCAGCAAAGGATTTACTTCGCAGTTGACGGTTTTTCCTTTGAGGAGTCGATGTAAATCCAGGAAAAATGTTCGCCGCAGTTTCGACCGTCGCGCCGATAGGAAAAACATTCTGGGGACGTTTTCGTATCGGTCGAACTGAGGTGAATGTTCTCTGCGGGAATTCCGTATTTCTGAAGCATGTGGATCTGCAGCGCCTGATGATCGATCAGAAAACGGCCGTTTTCCTGCGGAAAGATGACATCGCTTAAATCGAGATCGTATTCTTTCGCCATTTTTTCAAACGCTTCGACGACATCTTCCTGCACTTCAAAGGAATCTTTCATCAGCGAAGGCGAAAAGCGAACCTGAAGCGTAGCGGGATGGAGCAGTCCATCCTTTTTTAACGCCTCGAGAAGGTGAATCAGAATCGCCTGAGCCGTTCCGCGCCAGCCGGAATGGACAGCTGCGACGAAGGGCACGGCGGGATCGTAAAGAAGAATGCCAAGGCAGTCGGCCGTAAAGACGCCGATGAGCACGTCTGGATCGGTCGTATACAGACCGTCGGTTTCCAGAATGGAACTTTCTGCTTCCAGCGCACCGCGGCCGCGATCCTGCGCAGAAACGCGAACAACTCGGCCTGTATGTTTCTGCCAGGCGAGCACCCAGTGATCAAGAGGAAGGGTATCCTGAGCGAGCAGCGCTCTCGCATTTAAAACGTCTTCGGGATTGTCGCAAATATGGAGGGCGAGACTGCCGCGCTCCGGGACTTCGGGCGTTTGGAGTGTATAACCGCCATGGATGGCGGAACATGAAAATGGTTCAAGATTCAGATGATTTCTGTTCATGAATTCAGTATATAGCGTCGGTAATCCGACAGGCATCTGAATAGGCAAAGGGTAACGGTACTGTCAGAATATTCATAGATAGCACTTGAGGCTTGCATCTGCCAAAACCTGTGTTATCATTATTAGCAGTTGAACAGATTGAGTGCCAAATATGAGATTGGAGTGGGAATCATGGATCTGACACAACGACAGAAAGCCATTCTCAAAGCGCTGGTCGAACAGTTCACGTACACCGCTGAACCGGTCGGTTCCAAGACTCTGATGTCTCTTCTCGATTTCTCGGTCTCCTCAGCTACGATTCGAAATGAACTCGCGCTGCTTGAAAAAGAGGGTCTTCTTGAGAAAACACATCTTTCAAGCGGCAGAATTCCGGCACCGAAAGGTTATCGCTATTATGTAGAAAACCTGATGGAAATTTCGCTCGATCCGCAGATGGAAGAAGCTTTACGAAAAGTCTTTTCGAAGCGGCAGGGGTCCCTCGAAGATGTAACGCGCATCAGCGCATCGATCCTCGCGGACATGACCCATCTGACGTCGATGGTCATCGAACCGGCTGCCCATGAGCAGACGCTCATCCAGCTGTCTCTGATCCCAATCAGCGAAAAACAGGCCGTAGCCGTGGTCATCACGAACACCGGCCATACTGAACATCGGATTTTTCATTTCGATGGCGACGTATCGCTTGAAGATCTCAAGCGGTGTACCGCGCTTCTCAATGAGAGGCTGACCGGTACGCCAATCAGTGAACTGACAAAACGCTTTGAATCGATTCGACCGGAGTTTTCCGCCATGGTCGGAAGAAGCGAAGTCCTCTTCGAGGCATTTGCTTCCGCCGTCATGGGATTTACCCATTCAAACTCCACCGTCTGCGGAAGAGCGAACATGCTCGCCCAGCCGGAATTCCAGAATATGCCAAAGCTCGAAGAGCTGATGCGGATTCTGGAAAATGAGCATCTGTTTCATGAATGGGCCGGCGATCCGGACAATGTGCAGACGGTCATCTCGCCAAGAAACAAGCTGATTCAGATTGGAGACTGTTCCATCGTCACGTCCGCCTTTGACGCGGGCAAGGACGAGCAGGGACAGCTGATGGTCATCGGCCCGAACCGAATGCCGTATTCAAAAGTAATCGCTCTGATGGACTGTCTGTCCGAATTCATTGAAAAACGATTCGGACCCGGACAAAAAGGAGGAGGACAGGATGAGTAAAAATCAGTCAAAGAAACCGCAGAACAAGCCGGTACAGCCTGAAGTCCAGGAAGAAAAAGACCTGGAACCGACTGAATCCGCCCAGCCCGATGTGGAAGCCGAAGCGGTTTCGGACGATCCGATCGATAGCCTGAACAAGGAAATCGATTCGCTTCAGCAGGAACTTGTCGACAGTAAAAACGCTCTGCTTCGTGCATACGCGGATACCGACAATACCCGCAAGCGTCTGCTTCGGGAAACCGAACAGGCAAAGAAATACCGATTCCAGTCGGCAGCTCTCGAGCTGCTCCCGATTCTCGATAACCTGAACCGGGCTCTGGACGTAGAACCTTCAAACCCCGAAATGGAAAACTTCCTCAAGGGATTTGACATGATCCGGACGCAGTTTATCAACGCCCTGACCAATGAAGGTGTTACGGAAATTAACGCCGAGAGCCAGCCCTTTGACCCGAACCTGATGCAGGCTCTGCAGACAGAGAAAAAAGAAGGCGTCGAACCGGGCCAGGTTATTGAAGTACTTCAGAAAGGCTACAAACTCAAGGACCGCCTGCTGCGGCCCGCGCTCGTTAAAGTGAGCGAATAAGGAGGAACATATATATGAGCAAGATTATTGGTATTGACCTTGGTACAACCAACAGCTGCGTAGCAGTCATGGAAGGCGGCGAGCCAAAAGTAATTCCAAACCCGGAAGGAAACCGCACAACTCCGTCTGTCGTTGCCTTTAAGGACGACGAACGTATCATCGGTGATTCCGCAAAACGTCAGGCGATCACCAACCCGAACGTTATCGCTTCGATTAAACGTAAAATGGGTACTTCCGAAAAAGTAAATATCGACGGCAAGGAATACACCCCTCAGGAAGTTTCCGCCATGATCCTGCAGTACCTGAAAACGTATGCAGAAGAATACCTTGGCGAACCGGTAAAACAGGCTGTCATTACCGTTCCGGCTTACTTTAACGACGCACAGCGTCAGGCAACCAAAGATGCCGGCACCATCGCCGGTCTGGAAGTTGAACGTATTATCAACGAACCGACCGCAGCAGCTCTTGCCTACGGTATCGACAAAGATAAAAAAGAACGCAACATCCTCGTATACGACCTCGGCGGCGGTACATTCGATGTCTCCATCCTGAACATCTTCGAAGGTGCATTCCAGGTTCTGGCTACCAACGGGGATACCCACCTGGGCGGCGATGACTTCGATAACGTAATCGCTGACTGGATGGTTGAACAGTTCAAGAAAGACAACGGCATTGACCTGCGTCAGGACAAACTGGCTATGCAGCGTATTAAAGATGCCGCAGAAAAAGCGAAGAAAGACCTGTCCTCCACAATGCAGGCAGCCATTTCTCTGCCGTTCCTGTCCGCTGGTCCTGCCGGCCCAATCCACTTTGACGCTACGCTGACCCGCGCAAAATTCAACGAAATGACTAAAGACCTCGTTGAACGCACAATCACCCCGATTAACAACGCGCTGAAAGACGCTGACCTGACTACATCCGAAATCGATGAAGTTCTGTTGATTGGCGGATCCACACGTATCCCGGCTGTTCAGGAAGCCGTTAAGAAAGCTACTGGCAAAGAACCGAACAAGTCCGTTAACCCGGATGAAGCCGTTGCCATCGGTGCCGCTATTCAGGGTTCCGTTATCGCCGGCGATCTGAAAGACGTTGTACTGCTCGACGTTACTCCGCTGACGCTGGGTATTGAAACGGCCGGCGGCGTTATGACTCCGCTGATCACCCGCAACACTACCATTCCTACACACAAATCCCAGATCTTCTCGACCGCTGCGGACAACCAGCCTGCTGTTGACATCAAAGTCCTCCAGGGTGAACGTCCAATGGCTGCCGACAACAAGGAACTCGGCAACTTCCAACTGAGCGGAATCGCTCCGGCTCGCCGCGGCGTACCTCAGATCGAAGTTTCCTTCGATATCGACTCCAACGGTATCGTTAACGTAACCGCAAAGGATAAAGCGTCCGGCAAGGAACAGAAGATCGTCATCCAGAACTCCAATGGTCTGAGTGAAGAAGAAATCGACCGCATGGTTAAGGATGCGGAAGCCAACAAGGCAGCCGACGAAAAGCGTAAAGCGGAAGTCGAAACCCGTAACAAAGCCGACGGCTTCATTGCCCAGATCGACGCCATGCTCGAAGACGACAAGGATAAGATCCCGGAAAAAGAAGCCGGCGAACTGAAGAACCTGCGCGACGACCTGCAGAAAGCCCTCGACGAAAACGACATGACCAAAGTCGAAACTCTGCTCAGTCAGCTCGAAAAGGCAGCTCAGGCAGCCAGCCAGGCGATGTATCAGCAGCAGGCCAGCGCTTCCCAGAACACCCAGTCTTCTGACGGAAACACCGGCAGCTCCGATGATGATGTCGTAGACGCTGAGTTTACGGAAAAGAAATAAGCTGTTAAGCTTCGTTAGTATTCAAAGACTGCAGGATTTTCCTGCAGCCTTTTTTCAAGAGAAAGAGAGACAGTCTTTCAAGTCGAAAAACAGCGCGCACACGCTGGCTGTCGCTTTTTCTTACAAATGCAGAGGATTTGAAAGCGAATCGTCTGCGGCAGGCACAATGAATCGCGGACGATGCACACGCCCGTTAAAATCAGACTGCAAACCAGAACGAAACCAAAATCGCAGACCGAAGGGAAGAACACGCCGTATTCTGGCTGCGACAGAAAGAGGGGAAGTATATGGCAGGTGAAAAAAAGGACCTGTATGACATTCTTGAAGTTTCCCGCACCGCCACGCAGGAAGAAATCAAGAAAAGCTACCGTCGTCTAGCCAAGAAATACCATCCGGATATTTATAAAGGAGACGACGCCGAAGAACGCTTCAAGGAAATCAACGCGGCTTATGAAGTGCTCAGCGATGAACAGAAACGAGCAGCATACGACCGCTACGGAACGACCGACGGAAATCCGTTTGACAGCTTCAGCTCCTTTGCGGGAGCCGGCGGCGATCCGATTTCCGAAATGCTTCGTCAGATGTTCGGCGGCGGAGCCGCCTCTGGATATAGCGGCTACAGCAGCGGAAGCCGCGCAAAACCGCGCCCGCAGAAAGGCGAAGACTTCGTCCGCAACATCGACATCAGCTTCATGGACGCCATCCATGGCGCGACGATCGAAGTGCCGATTGAATACGAAGCGCCATGCGAACACTGCCATGGAACCGGTGCGGAAAACGGCAAGATGAAAACGTGCCCGGGCTGCAACGGGACAGGCCGGCGCGTGGAAGTGGTCGACACATTCTTTGGACGCATGCAGCAGGAAACCGGATGCAGCACCTGCCAGGGCACTGGACAGATTCCAGAAGAAAACTGTCATGAATGCCACGGCAACGGCTACGAATACCGCAAGATTCGTCTGAACGTCAAGATTCCAAAAGGCATCAAGACCGGAACGCAGGTCCGCATCCCCGAAAAAGGCGGACGCGGCTATAATGGCGGCCCCAACGGCGACCTGTATCTGAACGTCAGCGTTCTGCCTGATCCGACGTTCAAGCGCGTCGGCGATGATATTTACACCGCCATTAAAATCGATGCACTTGACGCCATTCTCGGCTGCACCCGCAAGGTTCCGACCGTCAACGGCGAGGAAGATCTCACCATTCAGGCCGGGACGCAGCCCGATCAGCGCTACCGCATGAAAGGCAAGGGCGTGGAAACTGACCGGCACACCGGCGACCAGCTCGTTACCGTTCAGATCGAAATCCCGCGCCGTCTCAGCGAGCACGACCGTCAGCTCTACGAGGAAATCCGCGGTTCCAAATCCGAACCGAAACCCTTTGAGAAGATCAAGGATTTCTTCAGCGGAAAGAATCAGGATTAATTCAAAGCTCTGCACATTCGCGCAAATCGAAACGGTCGCAGACCATAATTTCCCTTTGAAAAAAGGAACGCCAGCCGTCCCTGCCTGCCTCGTGCCGGTGCGGACGGCTTTTGGCTTTGGCGTTTCAGGCTACAGAAAAAAAGAATCTGGCGTGCGGGGAATCATGGTCAAATGAGAGTGCCTTTTGCGCGAAATAATCAAAAATAAAAGAGGACAGAAACATCAATGCAAAGTGTCCAGAAAAGCCGATGGCTTTTGGAAAGGACGGACTATGGCGGATAATAAAAGACTGTATGACATTCTGGGTGTCTCCCCGGATGCCTCAGATAAGGAAATTAAAAAGGCCTATCGCAAACTGGCGATGAAATACCATCCGGACGTCAATAAGGATCCGGATGCCGAAGAGCGATTCAAGGAAATTAACCTGGCGCATGAGACGCTTTCCAAACCGGAACGGCGTGCGCTTTATGATAAATACGGCGAAGCGGCCCTCGATCCAAACTTCAATGAGGACGTTTACAACGCCTACGCCGGCAACGGCTTTGGACCAGGCGGCGGAGGAGGCTTCAGTTTTGAAGATCTCTTCCGGCAGGCCGGCGGTTCTTCTTCCGGCGGATTTGGCGGCAGTCAGGGCGGCTACAGCTCCTTTGGCGGCGATTTCTCCGATCTGTTTGGCGGCGCGTTTGGCGGATTTGGCGGCGGCGGCCGGCAAAGAGAATATCCGGCAAAAGGCGAAGACCGTCATGGATCGATTACGGTCGATTTCATGGATTCGATTCGCGGTACCCCTTCAAGCATTACGTTCAATGTGACCGAGCCGGATGTATCGGGCAATTATACGACCCATCCGATTACGCTCGATGTTAAGATTCCTGCTGGCATTCGAGACGGCCAGAAGATTCGTATTCCGGGCAAAGGCGAACCGGGCATTTACGGCGGTGCGCCAGGCGATCTCTATCTGGAAGTCAAAGTTCGTCCGGACAAAACGTTCAGCCGGAACGGCAACGATATCGAAGTCGAAGTGGCTGTCGATGCCATCGCGGCTGCGCTCGGTACGCAGGTCGATGTACCGACCCTTGACGGCTCGGTAACGATGAAAGTGCCTGCCGGCATTCAGTCGGGTCAGAAGCTTCGTCTGCGCGGCAAAGGCGTCAAGACAGGATCGGGTACGGGTGATGAACACGTCAAAATCAAAATCACCGTTCCAAAAGATCTCACCGATGCCGAACGCGAACTGCTCGAAAAATTCCAGCAGCTGCGCGGCTAAACGAAATTCGGGCTTTATCCCTTTTCGATTTCTATTGCATTTTCCTTCATTTCTTCAGTTTTCTCTGCAAAAAAGGCGTCCAGTTCGGGCGTCTTTTTTAACAGGTCAATTCGGCATCCTCTTTCGGGGCTCTTCTGAAAACCGTTCGGGGCCTCCCGTTTTTTGCCTGTCCGAAAAAAATCCGGCACAGGGGCAAATGCAAAAGAAGCGCAGAGAAATCCAATCAGCGAAAAGAATGCAGCGGGAAAGAAGATGTCTGATATGGTGAAGATACAGCCGGCGCACAAAAGGAGAAGAAGACCATGGCCAATGAAAACGAACTGATTCTTGTCGATATTTTCGATCAGCCGATCGGAACGGGCGAAAAGGAAGCTGTCCACCAGAAAGGACTGCTGCACCGGGCCTTTTCGGTTTTCGTCTGTCATGACGGAAAAATGTTAGTGCATCGAAGAAATCCGAACAAATACCATTCCGGAGGCCTGTGGACCAACGCCTGCTGCTCCCATCCGCGTGCCGGAAAAACACTGGAACAGTCCGTGGAAGAGCGCCTTCAGGAAGAACTCGGCGTTTCCTTTCCGGTAGAAGAACTGTTTCATTTTGTGTATCGCAGCGTGTTTGAAAACGGACGGATCGAATATGAATTCGATCATGTATTTATCGCGGACTATGCCGGAGACTTCGCTCCCGATCCAGAGGAAATTGCCGAGTTGAAGTGGATCGATTTTGAAGAACTGAAAGAAGACCTGACGCACCATCCCGAACGCTATTCGGTCTGGTTTCAGATTGCGGCGCCACGGGTTCTGGAAATGCAGAAAAATCCAGAAGGAGCCAAAGAAGAAACCGGCCATCCAGGGTGCAAAAAGGAAACGGCTGAAAAATGACTTTGTCGGCTAAAAAAGAAGCCAAAGAATGCAGGAACGCTATAATAACCAAAACGAGGTAAAAGAATGAAAGAAAATAAGGAACCGGCACAGACACCTGTCGAAAAAGAGCCGGAAAACGAAGCAACAGAAACCGTTGAAGTTACGATTGTAGAAGACCCGCAGACCGGAACGATCGAAGGGGAAAGCGTCGATCATTCGCAGACACTGGCGGAAATCGATCAGCTCGATCAGGCGATTGCCAAGGACATGAAGCTGTATAAAGCCTCCCTCTGGGCGGTCGGCATTCTCGTCGGCCTGTATCTGCTTTGCCTGTTCGTATTCAAGACCGGCGTACTCATCGTCTGCATTCTCATGATTATCGCGGCGGTCATGAATACCCGCTATTCCCGACGCGTACAGAAAGCCGCTGCCAAACGCGCCAAACTCAAAAAGTCTCTGGAAAATCCGCAGCCTGCACAGAGCACAGCCGATGGAAACGGACTGGAAATCGGTACGGACCGCAGCGATGAAGCCATCGTGACTGATGTAAAATCGCTGAACGAACTGCCAAAGGAATACACCGTTCTCGACCACGTGAAACTCGGGGATACGGATGTGGAAAACATTGTCGTTTCGCCATATGGCATCGCCGTCGTCGGTGAAGAAAGCGTTCGCCCGCAAATTGAAGCCATTCTGGCCGAAGCCAATGCGGACAGCCCGATTTTCTTCTATTCCGCCGATCTTCCCGTAAACGATCTGGCTGGAAAGATCCAGATGGAAAAAATCGTCGTATTAAGCGAGCAGCAGATCATGTCGGTTCTTCAGAAACTGCTTGGCCTGCGCTAGAGCGAAAAACAAAAAACTAAAAACACACGATAAAAACACGAAAGCGGCTTTGTCCAGATTCTCCCAAACCGATCAGGGGGACAGACAAAGCCGCTTTTTTGAATAGACGAAAAGTACGGAAAAGACGACACGAAAAAAAGCCGCAGCCCCGAGCAGATGCGGCTTGTAAATCTGGAAAACAGGAATGTTTCTGCGATTCAGACGCCTGCAGCGTTTGACTTAGAATCTGCGCTGCCGTTTTTACGGGCAGCTTTATACGCTGGATAGAGGGCACTGCCGCAAAGCAGAGCGGCGACAAGCAGAAGCAGAATACGGAACGCGTTGTCCCATCCAAAGATGGCCGACCAGCCATAGGCGAAAAACAGGAAGACGAGAACGGCGGCGCAAAGTCCGATCCACAGCATCGTCTTTTTTGCCTGAAGCTGGATGTAAAACGCCCAGGCCAGCCAGGCATACAGAACGATCATGCAGAGCGCTTCGCCAAGATGGAGCCATACAGCCGAAACGTTTACGGCATCAATGACCGACTGGGCGCTCATCAGCGCGTTGAGCGAATCGAAGCCGCTGAAAATAGCGCCTTCCATCACGCCGTACGTCAGTCCAAACAACAGCGCGAAGCTTTGCGGTCCGCCCTTTTTCAGAAGGTGACGATCGTACAGAAGGAACACCGCGCAAAGGTAGACCGCCTGCAAAACGGTATAGAGCATGGCGACCGCAGCCGGCGATTTCGTCAGCTCGATAAACCAGCTTTGCGAAGCGAAGAGCATCGGCATGATCAGCCGAAACAGAATCAGGTAGAGCACCTGGTATAAGGCGCCATACACCATTGGACGCCATGCGGTTTCGTGGGTGTAGCCGTAGACGCAAAGCACGATTAACGGGATGAGCAGAAGAACCAGGCAGGAAACGAGTAAAGTGAATGCAGTCATGGAAATCCCCAATCTTCGGCCGGATCTTTCTTGTCCAGTTTTTGAAAACTGTCTCGCGGCCGCAGTATTCTGCCCGTAGTATACCTGCGGGAAAAAGCGCAAAAAGACAAAGCTGACCGAAAGAAGCGCCTCTGTCCGGCAGATCCTTTTGGAAAAATCGAAATCGGATACAATGGACAGAGCCGCTTTTTAAACAGCCGGTCGAAAGGGGATTGTATCATGAGCGAAGAGGCAAAAGGGAAAACGGAATCGAATGCGCGCGGCCGTCTGTGGGCCGGTGCGCTGCTTTGCTGCGGACTGTGGGGTCTTGCCCCGGCCCTCATTAAAATGGGCTATCAGACGCTGCATATTGAAACGACAGGAACCATCGTTCTGTTTGCGGGTGCCCGCTTTTTTCTGGCGGGGCTGCTCGTCCTCGCGTTTTATTCGATGCAAAATCGCTCCCTGCCAAAACTTCGAAAAGAAGCCCTCGGACCGATTTGTGTTCTCGCTCTGTTTCAGACGTTTGGCCAGTACTTCTTTTATTACATGGGAGCCGCTCACGCGTCCGGCATGATGGTTTCGGTTCTTTCCGGCATGAGCGCTCTGCTGGCGCTGTTGTTTTCCGCCCTCGTCTTTCGTCTGGAAAAGATGACCTGGATGAAAGCGGCGGGATGCATTGTCGGCTTTCTGGGCATTCTGCTCATGAACCTTTCACCTTCCGGCTTTCAGTTTTCCCTGCAGGGCGAAGGCATGATTTTTCTTTCGCAGGTTTCAAGTGCCCTCTCGGCGGTCTTCATTCAAATCTTCTCCCGGAAAAATTCGCCCGTTGTGCTTTCGGGCTGTCAGTTCGTTCTGGGCGGTTCGGCTCTGATGGCACTGGGCCTTTGTCTGCCGGATCATGGCGTGAGCTGGAATGCGCAGGGCCTGCTCATTCTTCTGATTCTGGCGCTCGTCTCCGCTGGCGCCTACAGTCTGTGGGGCGTCCTGCTCTCACGCTATCTGGTCTCTTCGGTCAGCGTATTTGGCTGCACGATCGGTCTGTTTGGCGTGCTGTTTTCGGCGCTGATTTTAAAAGAGAGTCTCAGCGCAAGGCTGATTCTGGCCGCTCTGGTCACCAGCTTTGGCATTTACATGGTCAATGCCCGTCTGCCGCAGAAGAAGAAGCGATAATAAAATCGATACGAGAAGCGACGCGAGAAGCAATACAAGAAGCAATACAGGAAGCACAACGAGAATCGAAACGTGAAGCCATGCGAAAAACTGCGTACGAAAAAGCGGCAGGTGCCTGTTTTCTGGAGAGTCTCACAAACCGATTTTTCTGCGCCCGGCTTTTAGGAATGTTTTTGGGAATATAAGAAAAGCGCAAAGATACCATAAAGATAAAAGATACCGTAATGATATAAGAAAGACGGGACGGGTCTCTTACGGTGTAAAAAGAGAAAAACTATATATAAAAGGATATATAAGAACTACAGATCCGTAACGAATCCAAAAGCGCAGAGCGCAGGGCTGCGAACTGCGGCTTCAGGCGGAAAGGAGAATCTTTATGCATTGGAATCTTCATAAACCAGACGCAAATCCAAAAAGAAAGGCGAAAGCGGGCCAATCGAGCCGGCTTTCATTTTCGCGCTTTGTCCATCGAAGCGTTTCTCTTCTGATCTGCCTGATGCTTACGGCGACGATGACTGCCGGCTGTGCGAAAGAAAAAAAGCCGGTGCGCATCGGGATGACTGACAGCATTTCCACCCGTCTGGTCGGCTGGATGGTCGCGGCCATGGCGGAACACGAAGGCATCGAATGCATCATGGAAGAAGTGCCCGGAGGCATTTCCAACCTGCAGCCGCCATTAGAGAGCGACAAGCTGCAGATCGGCGTCGAGCTGGCGCAGTCGGCCTGGAAATCCGTGCTCAATGAGCGCGGCGTGTATACGATTCAGGATCTGAGCACGCTGGAACAGGCGTACGACAAGCGCGGTCTCGACTGGTTCGCCCTCGATCACGCCGACGATAAATACACGATCGCCATTTCCAAATCGCTGGCTAAAGAGAAAAACATCCAGACGCTCAGCAATCTGGCCAAATACAGCGACAGCCTCGTTCTTGGCGCGCCGACGCAGTATTTCCAGGATGCCGACGGCTATCCCTGGCTGAATGCGCAGTACGGCATTTCCTTCAAGACGGCCGTCAATCTGCCGACCGATCTGACCGCGGACGCTCTGCGAAAAGGCAAAGTCGACGCGATCCCGATTCATACCCTCGACGGTCTTTTGCGCAAGGATGAACTGTACGTTCTTGAAGACGATCTCAACAGCTGCCCGCAGTCGCAGCTTGGCGTGGTCATCACACAGTCCGCGCTCGAACAGTATCCAGAGCTTTCCGAAATCTGTCAGAAGCTCAGCCGCGAGCTGACCGGCGAAAAGCTGACCTTTTACGGCCGTCTGGCGGTGTATGGTCTGGCCAGTGAAGAAGAGGCGGCGCTGCAGTTTCTGAAAGCCAGAGATCTGATCGTTGAAGATCCCGCCGCAGTGGAAAGCGTTTCCTAATCTTCAATCCAGCCAGAGTAATTCAGAAATCCGTTTCAAAAAATTTTTTCTGACGCAAACTATTTCAGGAAAATGTCAAAAGGAACAGTAAGCATTTACGGACAAATCAGCAGGCGTTCGCGCCTGCTTTTTTACTGAGCCTTGGCAAGTACTAATTTTTTGTAATTGTGTGTAAAAACGGTACACTTTCCTGCGTGCAAAAATAAAAAAGGTTTGGTTCCGACACAGTGGTAACCCCTTACCCTTTTGTTCGGGCAATCGGTTGTTCGGTCATTACAGGCGAATTGAAAGATTTGCCTACCTATAATCAAAGTGTTGAACAAAGTTTGTGACGAATACGGTAAAAATATCGGATCAGGACTGTATTTGCTGCACACTTAAGGAGGACATTTCATGAAAAACTGGCAGAAATTTGCTGCTGCTGCGCTTGCAGGCTCCATGCTCCTGGCTGGATGCGGCGACGGCGGAGAAACTGCTGATGCTTCCAAAGCTTCTGGCGACGGATCCAAAGGTTCCGTGTATTATCTGAACTTCAAACCAGAAGCAGACAAAGCCTGGCAGGAACTCGCTAAGAAGTATACTGACGAAACGGGTGTAGACGTAAAAGTAGTTACTGCAGCCAGCGGCAACTACGAAACAACCTTGATGTCGGAAATGGGCAAGAGCGGCGCTCCAACGCTGTTCCAGGTCAATGGTCCAGTCGGCCTGAAAAACTGGGAAGACTATGCATACAACCTGTATGACACTCCAGTATTCGATCAGCTGACCAGCGACAGCTACGCTCTGTACATCGGCGACAAAGCAGACAACGATGTAGCTGCGATCGCCTATGCGATTGAATCCTACGGCATTATCGTCAACACTGAACTGCTCGAAAAGGCAGGCCACTCCGTTGACGAAATCACAAGCTTCGAAACTCTGAAAAACGTTGCAGACGATATCCAGTCCCGCAAGGACGAACTCGGATTCTCCGCCTTCTCCTCTGCAGGCATGGACGGATCTTCCGACTGGCGTTTCAAAACGCACCTGGCCAACATGCCGATCTACTTCGAATACAAAGATGACGGCGTAACGGACAAGGACGAACTGAAGGGCACTTATCTCGATAATTACCGCGATATCTTCGATCTGTACATCACAGATTCCACAACCGAAGGAAAAGACCTCGCTTCCAAGACGATGGACGATTCCGAACGTGAATTTCTGAACGGCGAAGCCGTATTCTTCCAGAACGGTTCCTGGGAATACACAAACCTGATTGACGGCGGCATGACTGACGATCAGCTGACGATGATCCCAATTTATATCGGTGCCGGCGACGAAGCCAACCAGGGCCTGTCCACAGGTACGGAAAACTACTGGGTAGTCAACAAGGAAGCTTCCGCTGACGATATCCAGGCTACGCTCGACTTCATGAACTGGCTGGTTACTACTGACGAAGGAACCACATTCATGGCGGACGATCTTGGCCTGACCATCCCGTTCAAGGATGCAAAACCAAGCCCGAACATCTTCGTTCAGGAAGACATTAAGCTGACGGAAGAAGGCAAGACACCAGTATCCTGGAACTTCACAACCATGCCTTCCGAAGAATGGAAGAACACTCTGGGTTCTGCTCTGACCGCTTACGCAGCAGATCCAACCGATGCCAACTGGGAGAAGGTAAAAGAAGCCTTCACTGTTGACTGGAAAAACGAAAAAGAACTTGCCAAATAGCCGCTGATCCGGATTGGCGATTCAGCAGTGCCTGAAGACCTCTTGCACAGGCTTCAGGAAAATCCAGGTGCCTGCTGATCCGGGCACCTGAGCAGCGCAGCCGGAAAACCTGTTTTTACCGTCTGCGCTGTTTTTGCTTTCTGTTCACCCTGTTCAAAAAGAGCAGCGTGCTTCAGAAAATAAAATTATTGAAATACCCGCTTCTCTCTGGCCTGTTTCGCTCGAAACGGGACGCAGAAGAAGCTGTGCATAAAACAAAATCAACAAAATTAAAAAGAAACGCTTTGCTTTTCTGTCGGATCCATCCGCTCCCTGAACGCTTCTCATTCTCATTCCGCTTAGCCGGGATAAGGAGAAGGCAGGGAAGGATGGTTTCCGTACAGGAAACGAATTCTGTCCTTTTATGGCAAGCGTTTGAAACGTTTACATAGAGGACTTGCAGTAAAGAATAGGAGCAGCTTATGGAAAAAGCGTTAAAGAAATACGGCTGGATCTTCGTGCTGCCTACCCTGATCGCATTTACGATTGGATTTATCGTCCCCTTCTTTGAAGGTCTCTATCTTTCCTTCTGTAAATTCACGACCGTAGGCAATGCGAAATTCATCGGTTTTGGCAACTACGTCAGCGCCCTGACGGACGCCCAGTTCCTTCGCTCTGCCGGATTTACCATCGCCGTGACGGTGGTCAACATCCTCGCCATCAACATTCTCGCCTTCGCTCTGGCTATGGCACTGACCCAGAAGCTTAAAGGTACGAACTTCTTCCGTACCGTCTTCTTCATGCCAAACCTGATCGGCGGTATCGTTCTTGGCTACATCTGGCAGATTCTGATCAACGGTGTCCTCTCCATCGCGGTTCAGCCTTTGCTGAAACTGAACGGCACAGCCGGCTACTGGGGCATCATCATCCTGATGTGCTGGCAGCAGATCGGCTACATGATGATCATTTACATCGCCGGACTGCAGAACGTCCCCGATGACCTCGTCGAAGCCGCCAGGATTGACGGCGCGACCGACTGGCAGATTCTCTGGAAAGTCAAAATTCCGATGATGATGCCGTCCATTACGATCTGTGTCTTCCTGACACTGACCAACTCGCTGAAACTGTTCGACCAGAACCTGGCTCTGACCAACGGCGATCCAAACCATTTAACCGAAATGCTCGCGCTGAACATTTACCGCACCTTCTACGGCCGTTCCGGCCCGCAGTGGAAAGGTATCGGCCAGGCTAAGTCGGTTATCTTCTCGATTGCTGTTATTCTGATCGGCTTCTGGCAGCTGAAAGCCACAAGAAGCAAGGAGGTACAGGCATGAGTGACGCAAAACGTAAAAGTTCCGCAAAAGAGGTCTGCCTCTTTATTCTCATGGTCGTACTGGCCGTTCTGTGGATTTACCCGGTTTTCATGATTCTCGTCAACTCTCTGAAAGTGGAGAGTGCCATTACGACAAGCAGCGTCTTTGACCTGCCGAACGCCGCGCAGTTTGCGGGCTTCGCCAACTATTCCGAAGCAATCAATTCGCAGGGATTCCTCGTTTCGCTTGGCTATTCCACGCTGATTACCATCACCTCGGTTCTCGCAATTATTATCTGCTGTTCGATGTGTGCCTGGTATATCACCCGCGTTCATACCAAGTTCAACAACTTCCTGTACTACCTGTTCGTATTCTCGATGGTTGTACCGTTTCAGATGGTTATGTTCACCCTTTCGCAGACGGCGGACATGCTCAAACTGAACAACCCGTTCAACATCTGGGTCATCTATCTTGGCTTTGGTGCCGGTCTGGCGGTCTTCATGTTCGCCGGCTTCGTAAAATCCATTCCGGTGGAAATTGAAGAAGCGGCCATGATCGACGGCTGTACCCCGCTCCAGACGTTCTTCAAAGTCGTTATGCCGATTCTGAAACCGACGATGGTTTCCGTTACGATTCTGCAGGCGATGTGGATCTGGAACGACTACCTTCTGCCGACTCTGGTTCTGGATATCACGAAATACAAAACCATCCCGATGCTGATTCAGTACTTCCGCGGAAGCTACGGAAAAGTATCGATGGGTCCGATGATGGCCTCCATCATCATGACGATCATCCCGATTATCATCGTTTACATTCTTGGTCAGAAACACATCATCAAGGGTGTAGCCGCCGGTGCCGTCAAAGGCTAAAGCGACCGTCAAAGATCTCGCCCGTCTTTCCGGCTGGTCTTTAGGCACAGTCTCCCGGGTGCTCAACCGCGCTCCGGGCGTCAGTGAAAAGGCCGTCGCGGATGTAGAAAGAGCGATTGCCGTCAGCGGCTTTGTTCGCAATGACCGGGCTTCGGCCCTGCGCCGCAAGGAAAAATCCGGCGTTCTCATTCTGGTGCACAGCCAGCCGTTCCCGTATTATCAGACGCTCGCTGAGCGTGTGAAAAGCCGGCTGGAAGGCCATAAGGAAATGGAACGCAAGCCCCTGACTCTGATGGAGCTTTCCGCACAGGCAGGGGAAGATGAAATTCTTACGCGCATCGAGCAGACCAGCTGCGAATTGGTCATTGTGATCGGTGCCTCTCGACAGATGCTGATGCATATTCATGGCCGGATTAAAATTCCGGCCATTTATTTCAGCGGGGATCTTTCCTCTCTGGACGCCAGCAGAACCGCCTGCTTCTTTTTGCCGATTACCGAAATCGCCCAGCAGTGCACGGAGCTTCTTTTCGAAAACGGATGCCGCAGGATCGGCATTTTGTACGCCGACCGCGAAAATTCGATCGAAAGCGCGGATTTCATTCTCGGTGTGCAGTACGCCTTCTATTCACGGAATCAGGTCTTTTCCCTGCAAAAGCAGGGCGTCTGCTGCACGTGTTCGAAAAATGCGGGCTATGCCGGCCTGAAAGAACTCGTCTGGCAGATGCCGGATCTGGACGGCCTGCTCGTTTTTGAAGAAAACATGGCGCTTGGCGCGCTTCGCGCCGCGCAGGATCTTGGCTATGTTCCAGGAGAAAAGCTGAAGGTGATCACCCTGGCGCAGAGCGATCTTTGCGACTATGCCTGTCCAAGGCTTAGCGCGGCAAGACGGGATCTGGAGACGGAGGCGGGACAGCTTTCAAAAACGGCATTGAAAATGTTAGGATTTTTCCGGACCGACAGAGACTGCCATATTCCCGTCTCCTGGAGCATGTCCTTTGCGCCAAGCTGTCCAAAGCCGGGCGCAGACGGGATCCCGGTTTTTCCAAATGAAGATTCTGTTCCTCCGGAAAACGCTCAAAAAGACGAATCGAAGACAGACCAGTCTGAGAATGACGAATCTCAGAAAGATCAATCGGAAAAAGAAGAATACGCGGGATCGTGACGAAACGCTTTTGGAAAGGCTCCAGGAAAAGCTTCAGACCTATTGATACAATCCCAGAAATCCCCCTCTGAACGGGGATGGGACAGTCTTTGAAACGGAATGGAATAGAGCTTATACAAGCTTTAGAAAGAGTGAACTATGCGAAAAAATGGAATCCTTCTTCACATTTCCAGTCTTCCTTCTCCTTATGGAATCGGAACGCTGGGCAAAGAAGCCTATGACTTCGTCGATTTCCTGAAACGCAGCGGACAGTCCGTCTGGCAGGTACTCCCCCTGTGCCCGACCGGCTACGGCGATTCTCCCTACGCTTCCTACTCGACGTTTGCGGGCAACCCCTATTTCATCGATCTGGATCTGCTCGCTAAAGACGGCCTGCTCAATGAAGAAGACTACAAATATATCGACTGGGGCGAAAAAGCCGATCAGGTCGATTTTGGAAAGATGTACAACAACCGTTATCCGGTTCTGGCCAAAGCGGTCAATCGCTTCCTGGAAAATCCGGATGCCGAGTATGAGACGTTCTGCAAGAAGAACGCCCACTGGCTCGATGACTACGCGCTGTTCATGGCGTTAAAAGATGCCAACGAAGGCAAGGCGTGGCTCGACTGGGACGAAGAACATCGTCTTTACGATGCGAAAAAGACTGCGAAATGGGCGCAGGAAAACAAGGATCGCATGGACTACTACAAAGTCATGCAGTATCTGTTTTTCAAGCAGTGGGACGCGCTGCGCGCCTATGCGAACGAAAACGGGGTAGAAATTCTCGGCGACCTGCCGATTTATGTCGCGCTCGATTCCGTAGACGCCTGGAGCCATCCGGAACTGTTCCTGCTCGACAAGGACGGCCGTCCAAGCGCCGTTGCCGGCTGCCCGCCTGACGGATTTTCCGCGGACGGCCAGCTCTGGGGCAACCCGCTCTACGACTGGGACTACCATAAGAAAACCGGCTACGACTGGTGGATTCGCCGGATCGATCATCTGACCAAAGTCTTTGATATTCTGCGCATCGACCACTTCCGCGGCTTTGATTCGTTCTATGCCATTCCTTACGGCGCCAAAACTGCCAAGAAAGGCGAATGGCTCAAAGGGCCGGGCATCGATCTGTTCAAGGTCATGGAAAAGAAAATCGGCAAGCGCAACATCGTTGCCGAAGACCTGGGCTTCCTTACAGACTCCGTTAAGGAAATGCTGGCAGAATCCGGTTTCCCGGGCATGAAGATTCTCGAGTTCGCGTTTGATTCCCGCGACGACTCCGGATCGGAATACCTGCCGTACAATTATCCGAAAAACTCCATTGCCTATGCGGGAACGCACGACAATGAAACGATCCAGGGCTGGTTCCATTCGATTTCGCCGGAAGACAAAAAGTACGCCTGTGATTTCATGGATGCCTACAACCCGGATGAATACAACTGGGAAATGATGCGCACCGTCATCGCTTCGCCAAGCGATACCTCCATTCTGCAGGCGCAGGATCTGCTCAACCTTGACTCTTCCGCGCGCATGAACACCCCGGGCAAGCCTTCCGGCAACTGGACCTGGCGTCTGACACCGGGCTGGCTGACTGACGATATCGAAGGCGCCCTGACCTGGCTGACCAAACTGTACGGCCGTGCGCCAAAGCCGAAAAAAGAAGAAGCCGAAACAACGGAAAGCAGCGAAACCTCTGCTGAAGCCGAACAGGCCTTCGCTTAAACCGATCGAAATTCTGTCCATAGCCGAAAAAAAGGATGAAAAATTCTTGGAAAATTCATCTGGAAGGAACGGTAAAAAAGGCAGGAAATTACGGACAGACCGTTTGCGCTGGCTTATCGAAAAAGCGGGATTGGTCAAGAAATAAGCTTTATCGCATTTGATTTTTATCCAAAAAAGATAACTTCCGGACAGCTCCTGCGGGCTTTCGTCCGGAAGTTTTTTAATTTTCAGAAAATTTTCAGCGGTTCGCAGGCACTGTTGTGTTGTCTGAATTTCAAGAACATGAAAGAATAGGATAGATTGAATATGTTCAGCCCAAGAAGGGCATGGAGAAAAGAATGAACGATACAGTTTCGATGATTCTCGGCCTGCTGACTGGCGTAGCTCTCTTTCTGTTTGGAATGAGTTCCATGTCGGACGGCCTGAAGAAGGTTGCCGGTAACAAAATGGAAATGATCCTCTACCGGCTGACGAACTCCCCCCTGAAAGGTTTTCTGCTCGGAACAGCAGTAACCTGCGTGATTCAGTCTTCATCCGCTGCGACCGTGATGGTCATTGGCTTTGTCAATTCCGGAATGATGAAGGTCACACAGGCGATCGGCGTAATCCTTGGCGCCAACATTGGCACCAGTATTACCGGATGGATCGTCTGCATGTCCTTTCTCGACGGAGCCGGATGGGCTTCCTACTTTTCCTCGACAACAATTACCGCCGTCATGGCGATTGCAGGCATGCTCCTGCAGATGTTTTCCAAAAAAGACACGACGAAATCTTTCGGCAACATTCTGCTCGGCTTTGCGGTTCTCATGACCGGCATGAGCATGATGTCCGGTGCGGTTGCGCCTTTGAAAACCGACCCGACGTTCATCAATGCGATGGCCACGCTCAATAACCCCATGATCGCCCTGCTGTTCGGTATCCTGGCTGCTGCGGTTCTGCAGTCGTCCTCGGCTGCCGTCGGCGTTGTGCAGTCGTTAAGCGTTACCGGCGCGCTGACGTTCCAGTCGACGTTCCCGCTCGTAATGGGCATCGGCATCGGCGCGTCCTGTCCTGTACTTCTGGCTGCCGTAGGCGCCAACAAGGACGGTGTCCGAACCTCGCTGGTTTATCTATTGACCGCGGTGCTTTCGACGCTGCTCGCCTCCGTTGTGTACTATCCGCTTGAAGCGGCCGGCATTCTGAACATGGCTTCAGATGTCATGAACCCGTTCTCGATCGCGGCGACGAATACGATTTTCCGCGCGCTGACGATGACGGCGATGCTGCCGTTTGTAAAGCAGATTAAGAAGCTCGTCTTCCTGATCGTGCCGGCAGATCCTGCGGACGAAGAAGATCTCGGCGACTTCGACAAACTGGAAGGCCGTCTTCTCGCCAACCCGGATCTCGCGTACCAGGCCGCCATGGATGTCATGGAAGGCATGGGCCGCAAGGCACGCAAAAACGTGCTGCGTGCAGTAACGCTGATCAATGACTATACGCCCGAGGGCTACCGCAAGGTTTCCGACCTCGAGCAGACACTGAATAAATACGAAGAAAAACTCGGCAAGTATCTTGTTAAACTGACGGCTACCGGCGTTACGTATCGCGAATCGCAGAACATTTCGAAGTCGCTGCAGGCCATTGCGGACTTTGAAGCGATCGGCGACTACGCCCTGTCCATTGCGGACATCACCAAGAGCATGAAGGAAAAGAAACAGAAATTTTCCATGCCCGCGCTCGATGAACTGAACGTCATCGCAGCGGCTGCAGAAGAAGCGGTAACGATTACGGTGGACAACTTCATGTCCAGCAACGTGGATGAGATCAAGCGCGTCTTCGCCCTTTCTCAGCTCGTTTCGCTTTCCGCTTCGCAGATTAAAAAACGCCACATCAGCCGACTGAAAGCCGGCACCTGCTCGATGGAAGCAGGCTTCCTGCAGGCGGACATTATTTCGGATTTCCAGCGCATCGTAGACCATTGCGCGGCGATCGCTCTGGACGTGGTCAAGGAAGCGGAAAAGGACTTCTCGGTACACCGTTACCTGCGTGCCTACACCACCGAAATGCGTCCGGATTATCAGGAAATGCTTCGTCAGTACGAAACAAAGTACTCGATCTAGTTCGCAAAATCGGCGGTACGTTTTGCAAAGTTCCTGTCTTTCTCTGCAGGCAGGATTGCATTTCCAATTCGCTTGAACCGCTCCTATGGCATTTGTTTTCCAAATTTAGAAAAAGCAGAACGCCCGATCTTTCCCTTATTCTGGAACCGATCGGGCGTTCTTTGTTTTGAGATACGGCAGATCGATGAACGCCTACGGATGCCGATGGATGTGGTGGCAAAGCTGTCTGTTCGCAGGACAGGCGGAATATGCGAGCAATGAGCCGGCTGTATACGGCTGTATGAGCAGAACGTTCAAACTGTCCGCATACAAACCGTCCTGCGCGCTAAGCTGACCTTTGCGTGATGCAAATCCAGAACCTTAAGCTTCATACAGACAAAAAATAAAAGGCCTCTGTTCGCGCAGGAATCGCGCCCTGACAGAGGCCTGTCGTGCAATGGGAAAAGGATCGGGCAGCCGCTTATTTTTGCTTCTTGCTGCGGCGTGCGTTTCGCCATTCTTCTTTCTGCTTGAGGATTTCCTGTTCCTGACGACGGGAAATCATGTACTTTTCCTTTTTGCCGGAAAGTTCATACTGCTTGCCGTAGGCGGGAAGTTCCTTGATGGAAGAATAGGGGATTTCTTCGGTTTTGTAGAAGATGCCCTGGCGATAGAAAACCATACGTCCGGCGTTCCAGCGGGAAACCGCCTTGCCGGCACAGAAAATGGCGATGCCGATAAAGCAGAGCGTTTCGGGCGCGAACTGCGTCGAGCCGGCCAGGGTGGACGCCTGCGTAGCGAAGGAGAGGGAAACGAAGGCCAGAATGATGTCGATCCAGATCCAGCCCTGATCGAATGTGGCCAGAACGGAACCTTCGTGAAGCTTTCGAAACTGCTTCTGTGCTGTCATCGAATCCCGAAGCGACACGACATTTTTGTAAAGGAAATAGACGGCCAGAATGCACAGGGCGAAGCCGAGAAACCAGATTGCGTAAAAGGCCATATGTACAGCTCCTTTCAGAACGCTTGACAACTATTTTACCATTTTCCCTGCTGCTAAATAAACTGTCTGTTCGCGAATAAACTGAAAACGCTTTGAAAAAGGAAGTATCTCTTTTTGATTCGTCTAAAATGCTTTTCAACGGTCGGGTTTGTATCATACAGGCAGGAGGTAATTCAAGACCTATGGACATTGATTTGAACCAAACTCTCGAGAATATTGCAGAGTTCTATTATGGAAAACGTCTGAAAGACTGCACAGACCGCGAACTTTACTACATTCTCCTGGATCTGACAAAAGATCTTTTAAAAGGCGTTGAAGAAATCAAGGGCGATCGCCGTCTTTATTACATTTCAGCAGAGTTCCTCATTGGGAAGCTTCTTTCCAATAACCTTCTTAACCTGGGCCTGTATGCCGAGGTACGGGACATCCTGAAAAAGAATGGAAAATCTCTTGCAGCAGTAGAAGAATACGAACCAGAACCTTCGCTGGGCAACGGCGGTCTCGGCCGTCTGGCTGCGTGCTTCCTGGATTCTATCGCAACCCTCGAACTGCCAGGCGACGGTGTCGGCCTGAATTATCATCTGGGCCTGTTCCACCAGGCTTTTGAAGACTACAAGCAGAAAGAATATCCGGATCCATGGCTGAGCGACAATTCCTGGCTTACGGATACGGGCAAGTACTTCCCGGTACAGTTCGGCGATTTCAGCGTAGATGCGCATCTGTATTCCATTGATGTGTGCGGCTACACGAAAAAGAAAAACCCCCTTATGCTGTTTGATCTCGACACGGTAGACGAAAGCATCGTACAAAGCGGCATCGGCTTTGATAAAGACGATATCCGCAAAAACCTGACACTGTTCCTTTACCCGGATGACAGCGACGACGCAGGCCGTCTGCTTCGCGTTTACCAGCAGTATTTCCTCGTCAGCGCCGGTGCGCAGATGATTATCGAGGACATGAAGGCTGCCGGCTATCCTTTACAGGAAATCTCCAGGCATGCCGTCATTCAGATCAACGACACCCATCCTTCCATGGTTATCCCGGAACTGATCCGTCTGCTCATGGAAAACGGTCTGACGCTCGATGAAGCCATCGAACAGACCAAACAGACCTGCGCCTACACCAACCACACCATTCTGGCGGAAGCGCTGGAAAAATGGCCGATGGGATTCCTCGAACAGGTAGCGCCGCAGCTGCTGCCGATTATCGAAGAACTTGACAAGCGCGCCAAAGAACGTTCGGACAACCCGAAAACTGCGATTATCGACGAAAACGGCGTCGTTCACATGGCAAACATGGATATCCATTTCTCCAAGTCGACCAACGGCGTAGCCAAAATCCACACAGACATTCTGAAAGATACCGAACTTCATGATTTTTATGAACTCTATCCGGAAAAGTTCAACAACAAGACAAACGGCATCACCTTCCGCCGCTGGCTCCAGGCGTGCAACCCGCAGCTGACCGACTGGATTATTTCCAAGATCGGAACCGGCTTTTTGAAAAACGCCGATGAGCTGGCGAAACTTCTCCCGTTTGTGAAACAGCCCCAAGCGCTGAAGCAGCTGGCTGCGATCAAGCAGGAAAAGAAGGAAGAGCTCGCGGTATTCCTCAAAAACCGTCAGGGCATCGAACTCGATACCCATTCCATCTTTGATATTCAGGTAAAGCGTCTCCATGAATACAAGCGCCAGCAGATGAACCTGCTTTCGGCCATTCACCTGTATCAGGAGATCAGGAACGGCTACAAGCCGGAACAGAAAGTCACCATTATTTTCGGTGCCAAGGCCGCCCCGGCTTACATTCTGGCCAAGGATATTATTCATGCCATTCTCGTCTTCTCGCAGATTGTCGACAGCGATCCGGAAGTTTCGAAATATATGCAGGTTGTCATGGTGGAAAACTATGATGTCACCTGTGCCGAAAAACTGATTCCGGCTGCGGATATTTCCGAACAGATTTCGCTGGCTTCCAAGGAAGCGTCCGGTACCAGCAATATGAAATTCATGCTGAACGGCGCGGTAACCCTCGGAACCGATGACGGCGCCAACGTCGAAATTCACGACCTCGTCGGCGACGACAACATCTTCATTTTCGGAACAAAGAGTGAAGACGTCATCGAAAGCTACGCAAAAGGGGACTACCATCCGCAGGCCGTGCTCGAAGCAGAACCTGAGGTCAACGACATTGTGAACTTCCTGGTCGGCGAAGAAATGATGGCTCTGGGCGATCCGGAATGCCTGCATCGTCTGCACCATGACATGACGACTAAGGACTGGTTCATGGCTCTGCGCGATCTGGAAGCCTACATGGCTGAGCGCAAGAAAGCGTATGCGGCTTACGCCGACAAGGATAAATGGTATGCCATGGCCCTCACCAACATCGCAATGGCCGGCTACTTCTCCAGCGACCGCACCATCGAACAGTACAACAAGGATATCTGGAAACTGAAATAAGATATCCCCATCCGGCAATAGAAATCCGAAACAGAAATACGCAGTGCGCAGGGCCGTCGGCTTCTGCGCATTGTTCGTTTTGCCCGTAAACCTTACGATTCTGCTTCAAATTGCAAAAACAGGATTTTTTTACACCCGTAGATCCGGGAAGAGGAAAAATATAGAATCAGCCAGCGACCCGCTTCGCGTCGGGCGTACGCAAAAATGACCGGGGAGTTTCTTTGCGTACCAATCCGGCTGCACGGTTCCTGGACAAAGTTGTCCGCTTTTTATGAAGCGCTCTTTCAGGGCGCGCAGGACTTGTTTTACCCCCACTCAGGATTCACCCGAGCATCCGCAAAGGGATCCGAAAACAATTTACGTATTCGAAATACCATCCAAAAATAAAAAGGAGAATGAACGGGCAGATATGAACCGACCTAGAATCAAAATTCCTTCTTTGATTCCCGTAGAAATCGAAGAGGAACCCAGAGAAACCGATTCTGTTTTTGCGCCTGAAACCGCCCTCGAAACAGAATCTGCAGCCCCTGCACAGGCTTCTCTCATCACGACCAATTCCCCGCAAAACGATCATTCGCCCGCTAACCTGGAAGCGGGACAGGAAAAGGCTCTGTCCAGTACGGAGTCCCTTTCTCATGCCGAATTAACGGCCGCTATCCCTGAAGATCTGCAGCCGGCATCCGCCGATGCAGACGCGCCCAAAGCGCCGGAAAAGAGCGCGCAGAGCGTGCAGCCTGCCAGTGCGCCACAAGCAGCTAAATCCGAATCTGTCAGCACGGCACAATCGAAAGAATCGAGCGCACCGGCAATGAAAGCCGCAGAAACAAAGCCTTCTTTCCAGCCTGCAGCCCCTGCGCCAAAACAGCCGCTGAAACCGGAACAGGTTCTCGAAAAACTGGTGATCGATCCGATCGTCATGAAGCTCAATCCGCTTGACGATCCAACCGAGATTCCGCCGGCCATTTATGATCTGGCGGTCCAGATTACCGACAACTGGGATCTTCTCGAACCTGTGTTCGATGCGCTTCGCACATCCCTTATCAGCAAGGATTATTCCTTTTCCGTCACTGCAAGAAACGGTGTGGAACGAAAGAAACTGGTGTCCATGCTTTCCGGCATGGCGGGGCTGATGGCCGGCGTAGCCGAAACCGGCAAAAATGGCGTATCCGTTTCCGGACGCCTGATCCCAACACAGCGAGGCATAAAATTTGTGAGCGGAAGTTTCCTTGAAATGGCGTGCTACCAGAAAGTCAGAAAAATCGTGGAACGTCTGGCAGCGCAGGAAAAAGTCAGCTGGGGCGTGTATCCCAACGTCGTTGTAACCGACAAGCAGAATGGACTTGCGGTCAATGAATTCGACATGGTCATTGTCTTCGACGAAGACCTTTACGTTGTTGAGGTGAAGAGCGGCCATCAGTTCTCGGATTATGACAAGTACATGGCCGTCATTAAGAACTACTCTCTGGAAGACCATTTCCTGCTGATCGGAAACAGCCTGACGAAAAACCAGGCGGAGTATGTCCGCTACTTCTGCGGCTATGCGGTCTGCACTTTGCAGCCCAATTTCCTTTACGACACGCTCGCCACGCTTTTCAAAAGCGGTCTGAAAGCCTCCCGGGAAGCGGCAGCACGTGAAGAAGAAGCCAGACAAGCGCGCCAGGCAGAGTTTGAAGCCCAGCGCAAGGCGGCTATCGAGAAATCCAAAGCCGAAAGTGCCATGCGTAAAGCCAAAGCGCAGGAAGCCGCCCGTCTCGAACGGGAACGTCTGGGAAAAGAACGCCAGGAAGCCCAGCGCCGCGAGAAGGAACGTCTCGAACGAGAACGCCAGAAAGCGGAATGCCGTGAGAAAGAGCGCCTGGAAAAGGAACGCCTTGCCTTAGAGCGCATGGAAGAAGATCGTCTGGAAAAAGAGCGTGCCAAAAAGGCGGAAGAAGAAGCCAAAGCGAACAAATCCGCAGCCAAACGGGACGACGCTTCCCAGACCCCTGCCAGTCAGACGGCCAGATCGGCCTCTGAGGCAAGCCAGAACGCGGAAGCAGCCAAACCTGCAGCAGAATCCGCCAAACCTGCAGCAGAATCCGCAGACGTGTTGAATCTCACTGTCGCCAAACCGGCACAAACCGCGACTGCCAAATCCGTTTTAAAAACGGCGGAAAAAGAGCCGAAAGCGGAGCCGGTAAAGACACCCAAACCAGCAGAAACGCCAGAAGCTCCTGAAGTCCCAGTAAACCCAGAAACTGGAGCCGAAGAAAAAGCTGAACGGCCGGAACCCGCAAACAGTGAAAAAGCGGAAGAAACCGTCGAAACTGCTGAGCCATCCAATGCGGAGAATTCCAGCGAACCTGTTATGGAAGCTGAACCCGAAGGCAGCAATACGGCAGAAGAACCGATCAGTCCGACAGAGCTGTCCGCTGAAAAAGAATCTGAATCAGCGGAAACACCAGTCGAAACCTCGACGGATCTCGCTGGAGCGATCGAAAACACTGAACAGGTTCAGGAAGAAATGCCTGCCGCACCGGCCAAAGCACAGACGACGACCGAAACGCAGACAGAAACTCTGACTGTTGAAACGGGAGTGTCGAGTTCTGAAGCAGCGGAAACGCCAGAACCGGAAGCGGAAGAAAAAGCAGAAACGGAAGAAGACTCTGCGGAAGCTTCCAGGGAAGAATCCGTTTCGACGGTTCCATCCAAAGAAGAAGTCAAAATGATTGCTGACGCTTCCAACGAAGAACGTCCAGCCGCACCTGCCGTATCCAGTGCAGAACCGGCTGAATCTCTCGAAAACCCGGCAAAAGCCGAATCTGCTTCAGAAGACGAACAGACAGTACACCCTTCTGAAGCGTCTGAAACCGCGAAAACGGCAGAAGCATCGGAAGAAGCTGCTGAACCGGCGGTCGTTTCTGAAGAGACGTCCGCAAAGAGCGAAGACAATACGTCCAAGGCTGCGGATGAAAAAGCGGAAGGTCACCATGTCCTGACCGTTCGTCCGAATCATCTGCCGGCACCGGTGATTGCCTTTACGCTTACCGAAACCGAAACTGAGGTTTCTGCCCAGGCGGAAGCCGAAGAAGAAAAATTCGTACAGGACGTACTGAGCAATCCGTCCGAAGAGACGAAGCAGCTGCTCGAAGAGGTCGAAAAAGCCGAAAAAGCGCTCGAGTCCGAGGCAAAACCGGCACCAGCCAAACGCCGTCGCACGACAAAAGCCGAAGGCGAAAAGAAAGCCGCTCCAGCGCGCAGGGGACGCAAGCCTAAAGCCGAAAGCACCCAGACTGCAGAAACCGCCGAAACGGAAAAAGCAGCACCGAAACGCCGCCGCACGACGCGCAAAACGAAAGATGCAGCCGCCGAAACGGCGACAAAACCGGCAGCAGAAACCGCAGCGAGCCAAGAAGCCCAGGCTGCGGAAGCAAAGCCAAAGCGCAGAAGAAAAACCGCAGCCGCCAAGGAAGGAACCACGACAGCTGCTGCGGAAAACACTGCTGCATCCGAAAATTCCTCCAGCGGGGAAAAACCGAAACGCAAACGGAGAACCCCCGCAAAGAAAACCGCAGAATCCAGCGAAACGCCGGCCGCTCCAGCTGAAAACAGCGAGGAGAAGCCAAAGCGCAGACCCGGTCGAAAGAAAAAGACCGCAGAGGAATCTGCAGAGCAGGAAGGAGGAAATAGCTAGTGGCGGAGACAACGGTAAATAAAGACAAATCGACGGTGAATAACCCGAAAAAATACGCTAGAAACAATACAGAATTTATTGCGGCTGACAAAATCACGTCCACGACCTTCTTCACCACGGGAGATGAGACGCTCGAGCGTCTCCATCCTGAGGGAAGCCGTACGCGTACGACGCTCGAAGCCGCGAAAGATGTTATGCAGGAAGTGGACTATGTCCTGGTCGAGGAGATCGCCCGCTCCTGCTACCTTACCCCTTTGCAGTGCGCGGAGCTGGTCAGCCTCAGGCTGGCCAACTACTCCCGCAAGGCGATCTTCAATCACCTGACCAAACTCAGCAAGTACCATGTGCTGCAGGAAAAGGCGATTCTTCGCAAGGGAGGAACCAAACTGACCTGCTTCTCGCTCGATCTGTTTGGATCGCAGATTGCCAAGCAGTCCGTCCATATGCACGGCGGGAATGTCTATCTTTCCTATTCCAGACGCCGTGAACTCAACAAGCCGGAAAAGCCGCTGGACATTTTCCGTATCCTCGTCGGCAACCAGATTCTGGTGGGGATGCTCAAAAGCGGCGTCAGCATGAAGCGCTTCGGTGTTCAGGAAGTGTTCGCTTCCGTCAATCCGCAGGACGTAAAAAACGGTGCCATCATGCGTACGCCGGTCAATTTAACCCTCAATGACGGAAGCCGGCTGTTCTTTGAAGTCGTCCGCAATACGGACGAATCGCTCGAACAGCTCTGTGAAAAGGTGAGTCGTTATTATTCGATTCTCGACAGCCAGTGGACGATGCTGGAAAGCCGCAATATGACGGATAAGACCAATATCTATGCCTGCTTGCCGCAGCTGGTAATCTGCACAGAAAGTCCGGCGGATGCCGAACAGGTGTATCAGGCGTTAAAAGAACGCAGTCTGATTCGCAAGGAAGATACGCTTCTGTTTACCGAAGACATTCTCCATCTGAAAAATTCGCTGATTTCCCTGTACGAATTCAAAGAAGACGGCAGCCGTCAATGGTATCGTCTGCCGGGCATGAAACTCTACAAATAAAGCCCGATCAAAACCGAAAAAGAAAAGGACAGAATGTTCTTCTGTCCCATAAAAAATCGAGGAATAGAAAGCCGGCTTAAACGCCCGGCAATCGATCTCGTCTGGTTTTTCCTTTCCGATTTCTGTTTCATTCGCGCGCTCATCCATAAGATAGTGGACGAGCGCGTTTTTTCTTCTGTATCGCTTCTGTATCGTTTAATACAATCTCGCTGGGAAAACCCTCCTGCCCTCAGACGCAAAGAAAGGATCAGGGTTCAGCTTCTGTGCGCAGATGTTTCGCCGGTTCTGGAAAAATGGTATTTCAATACAATAATTCCGTGGAAAAATTGTACCAGAATACAATTTTTCCAGAATCATGCATTTTTTTGCACAACAGGGTTCGAAATGGGGAATCTGCTATTCGAAAACAGAGAAAAAGCGGCAGAACACAGAGTGCTCTGCCGCAGGAATAACGATGGAAAGGAATGACCCGAAAGCTTCGGGACTGTCCATTTGGCGAAAACGCGATTAAGCGCTGCGCTCTTCGATTACGATGCCGGTATCCGGGTCAACTTCAACCAGGATATTGCGTCCAGTGTCCTTGTCGAAGAGGTGGATCCGGTCGGTGTTTACAGCGAGTTCAACGACATCGCCGGCTTTGGTCTTGGAAGAAGGATCCACTGCCGCGATGATCTGGGTTCCGTTGCAGTCTACGTAGAGGTTGCTGTCAGCGCCGAGCATTTCATAGACTTCCACTTTGCCTTTCGCCTTGGCTTCCGGGTGGCTTGCTACTTCTTCCGGATCGTCGGAAAGATCTTCCGGACGGATACCGAGGGTAACGGTGTCGCCGTCCTTGTAGCCTTTTTCGCGAACGCGGGCTGCGAATTTTTCTGGAATCAGGATATTGTCGTCGCCGATCGTGAGGTACGTCTTGCCGTCTTTTTCATTGATGACAACGTCCATGAAGTTCATCTGCGGAGAACCGATGAAGCCGGCAACGAACTTGTTGATCGGATAGTCGTACAGGTGGGCCGGGGTATCGATCTGCTGCACTTCACCGTCGCTCATGACAACGATACGATCGCCCAGGGTCATGGCTTCGGTCTGGTCGTGGGTTACGTAAATAATGGTAGCGCCCAGTTTTTCATGCAGTTTGGAAATTTCTACACGCATCTGGCCGCGCAGCTTGGCATCCAGGTTGGACAGCGGTTCATCCATCAGCAGAACCTTTGGATGACGGACAATGGCACGTCCCATGGCAACACGCTGTCTCTGACCGCCGGAAAGCGCTTTTGGCTTACGGTCGAGCAGGCTGTCCAGACCGAGCGTACGGCTGGTCTGTGCGACACGCTTGTCGATTTCTTCTTTTGGCAGTTTGGCAATCTTCAGCGGGAATTCCATGTTTTCGCGAACCGTTAAGAACGGATACAGGGCGTAGGACTGGAAAACCATCGCGATCTTGCGGTCTTTTGGATCGAGATCGTTTACGCGGTTGCCGTCGATGATCAGATCGCCGCCGGAAATTTCTTCCAGACCGGCAATCATGCGCAGCGTGGTGGATTTTCCGCAGCCCGAAGGACCTACGAAAATAACAAACTCGCCGTCTTTAACATCCAGGTTGAAGTCCTTAACGGCTTCAAAACCGTTTGGATACACTTTCTTAATATGTTTGAGATTGAGCTCTGACATAGCTTCTCCTTTATATACGGCTGGGAAAGTATCGCCGGCCTCACGCCCGCAAAATGCTTTCTAAGAAATCTCAAAATATAAATGGGGATCTCATCTGGGTCAAGGCAGATACCCATCCAGCTCTGACATTTTCAGAATAGGGGCTCAAAAGACGATGAACAAATCAGATGACTTGAAACGTTTCATTCCCTTCACGGCCAAGTTCAGCCGGAAAGGTCTTGAAAGTTCAGCTGGAGAAGATAGAAAATATATTTGTAAACTTTGCAAATCATATTGCAATTGCAACAGGATTTAGTAAATTATGATTAAGTTTAGTAAAACTTTACTGGCCATCCAAGAGGCCATAGAAAGAGGAAAAAATGGCTGATCAATCCATTCTGAAGCTCGTGGAATACGGCGTTCAGACCGGTCTGCTCCCGGAAAGCGAGCGGACGTATGCTGCCAACCTGCTTCTCGACCTGATGCACCAGGATGCATTGGATCAAACGGCTTACACCCCCGACGGATCCGAAATTTCTCTGCCGGAAGTCCTGAATAATCTACTGGACACTGCTGCAGAGCGTTCCATCATCGAAGACTCGATTACTTATCGGGATCTGTTCGATGCCAAACTGATGAACGCTCTTCTGCCGCGCCCTGCCCAGATTCAGGAAACGTTCGAAAAACTGTATGAAGAAAGCCCGAAAGCTGCAACGGACTACTTCTACAAACTTTCTCAGGATTCCAACTATATTCGCCGCGATCGTATTGCCCGCGACGAGCGCTGGAGTGCCGATTCGCCGTATGGAGAAATCGAACTTTCGATCAACCTCTCCAAACCGGAAAAAGATCCGAAAGCGATCGCTGCTGCTAAATCCGCTCCGCAGTCGGCGTATCCAAAATGCCAGCTGTGCATGGAAAACGAAGGCTACGCCGGTCGTGTCAATCATCCAGGCCGTACAAACCACCGCATCATTCCTATCACCGTCAACAATTCCCGCTGGGGCTTCCAGTACTCCCCTTACGTGTACTACAACGAACACTGCATCGTCTTTAACGGCGAACATACGCCAATGGCGATCAACCACGACACGTTCGTAAAACTGTTCGACTTCATCGATCTGTTCCCCCATTACTTCCTGGGCAGCAACGCCGACCTGCCGATCGTAGGCGGAAGCATCCTGTCCCACGACCACTTCCAGGGCGGAAACCACGAATTCCCAATGGCAAAAGCCGAAATCGAAGAAGAAGTGACGATTCCAGGATTTGAAGATCTCAAAGCCGGCATCGTGAAATGGCCAATGGCGGTTATCCGTCTGCGCGGAACTGACCGCACGCGCGTTATCACCGCAGCCGATCACATTCTCGATACCTGGAGAGGCTACTCCGATGAATCTGCCGGAATCCTGGCGAACGCCAACGGCGAACCGCACAACACCATTACGCCGATTGCCCGCAAACGTGACGGCGAATACGAACTCGACCTCGTTCTGCGCTGCAACATCACCAGCGAAGAACATCCGATGGGTGTCTTCCATCCGCATGCCCAGTGGCATCACATTAAAAAGGAAAACATCGGTCTGATCGAAGTTATGGGTCTGGCTGTCCTGCCGGCTCGTCTGAAAAAGGAAATGTCCGATCTGAAGAAAGCCATGCTCAACGGCGAAGATCTGCGTGCCGATCCGGAACTCGAAAAGCACGCCGACTGGGCCGAAGAAATCATGAAGAAATACGATACGATCAATGCAGAAAATATCGATCAGATCATTCATGACGAAATCGGCATCGTCTTCACGCACGTTCTTGAAGACGCCGGCGTCTACAAAACCGATGCCGAAGGCCGCAAGGCGTTCCGCCGCTTCATCGACGCGCTTTAATACAAAATCATTCTCAATTCTTCCCGGTTTGCAGGCGCATTATTCTGGAAAGAAAAGACAGAATCATCTGAAATAAAAGCGGCTTAAATCTCTAGCACTCAAAGACGTTTTCCCGCCGGCATCCGCCGGTGCGGATAAACCGCAATGGATGTCCTGCTTTATATACAGCGGGATCCCAGTGAGGATCAGAAAGAAGGTAATCTGAAATGAAAATCTTAGTAACGGGCGGTGCCGGCTACATTGGAAGCCACACCTGCGTAGAACTGCTCAACAACGGCTACGATGTTGTCGTTCTTGACAACCTGTACAACTCCAGCGAAAAAGCGCTCGACCGCGTAGAAGAAATCGCCGGCAAAAAAGTGAAATTCTACAAAGGCGACGTTCTGAACATGGACGATCTGAACCGCGTATTCGACAATGAACAGATCGATGCCGTCATCCACTTCGCCGGTCTGAAAGCCGTAGGCGAAAGTGTTCGCAAGCCAATCGAGTACTACAACAACAACATCGCCGGAACCATCAACCTGCTGGAAGCCATGAGAAACCACAATGTGAAAAACATCATCTTCTCCTCTTCCGCTACCGTTTACGGCGACCCGGCCGAAATGCCAATTACCGAAAAATGCCCGAAAGGCACCTGCACCAACCCGTACGGCTGGTCCAAATGGATGCTCGAGCAGATTCTGATGGACGTTCATACCGCAGATCCGGAATGGAACGTTATGCTTCTGCGTTACTTCAACCCGATCGGCGCGCATGAATCCGGCCGCATTGGCGAAGACCCGAAGGGCATCCCAAACAACCTGCTCCCATATGTAGCACAGGTTGCCGTTGGTAAACTCAAGGAAGTCGGCGTATTCGGCAATGACTACCCAACACCAGACGGAACCGGTGTTCGCGACTACATCCACGTCGTTGACCTGGCGAAAGGCCACGTTGCGGCACTCGATCAGATCAAGCATGGCGCCGGCCTGAAAATCTACAACCTCGGAACCGGACATGGAAGCTCCGTACTCGACGTTATCCACGCCTTCGAAAAAGCCTGTGGTCATGAAATTCCATATTCCATCAAACCGCGTCGTGAAGGCGACATCGCTGCATGCTACGCAAAATGCGATCTGGCCAAAGAAGAACTCGGCTGGACAGCGCAGTACGACCTCGATGACATGTGCGAAAGCTCCTGGAAATGGCAGTCCAACAACCCGGACGGCTACAACACACCAGAAAAGTAAGCCGATAATCCCCGCGTTCTAAATGAAAAATCGCCCATAAGGCTACGCGAAGAAAAATCCAGAACGGCTGGATCGCCAGCCAGTACTCAATAAAATTAAAGCAGCAGGCAAATTTCCTGTAAGACCAGGTCTGAACAGACCGGTCAGACAAAGGAGAAGAAGCCTGCTGCTTTTTTAATGTCTTGAGTTAGTAAGCAGAAAGGAAAGCGGGAAAAAGGAGCGGAATCTGCATAGGCAAATCCATAAAGATGCGTGCGGCCTTCACGCAAGACGAGTCACCGGTTTTGGGCAAGGACAGTCACATTTCAGCATTTTTCTAAAAACGTGAGAATACGGTTCGAAAAATCGAAAAACACGTGAGAATACCGAGCGTAAAACTCAAAAAAACGTAAAAAGGTGTCGATCTGTTTGCTGGAAATACTAGGGTGAAGGCTGGCATGCGGTTATCAGATTTTCCTGTGAGGACGAAGACCGAGGATTCCTTTTGTCAGAAAATGGCCTTGAATAAGGGTGCCGGAAAATCGTGCGGAGTCCAGTTTTGCTAGAACAGCAAAGTTGAATTTGACTAGATTCATCTGAAAAAAGTGCAGAAACAGCCTCAAACGGCTGTTAAATTTAAAAACGAACCGAAAGAAATTGTGCACATAACTTGAATACGGGGCCAAAACAGCCCTTGTATAGCTTTCAATCTGTTAAATTATTCGTGTAACTCCTAAATCCAGTTGACCCGAACGGGCTGGCAGCTTTTGCAAAGTATGAACTGCTGACCATTTTTCCGAATGAGAGGTCTTTTGCGCGATTTGGGAAAGCAGAAAGGAACGCTATGACATCAAAGCTGAAAATTGCAGTTGCGGGTACAGGATATGTCGGTCTTTCGCTTGCTGTGCTTCTGAGTCAGAAGCATCAGGTAACAGCTGTTGATATTATTCCGGAGAAAGTGGAAATGATTCAAAAACGGATTTCTCCGATCCAGGATTATGAAATCGAATCATTCCTCGCGACGAAAGATCTTGACCTGACAGCAACTACAGATTCTGCATCGGCGTATCAGAATGCAGATCTCGTTCTGGTGGCTACGCCGACCAATTATGATTCCGAACGGAATTATTTTGATACGTCAGCCGTTGAATCCGTTATTGAAGAAATTCGAACGGTAAATCCAGAAGCGTTTATCGTAATCAAGTCGACGATCCCTGTGGGATTTACCAAGTCGATCAATGAAAAATATAAAACGGATCATATTCTGTTCAGCCCGGAATTTTTACGGGAAGGACATGCGCTTTACGATAATCTGTTTCCAAGCCGGATTATTGTCGGAGCAGATTTAGAAGATCCGATTCAAGTCGAAGCCGCCCATCGGTTTGGCGACCTTCTTAAGGATGCGTCCCAGAAAAAGGATGTTCAGGTCCTGTACATGGGATCAACGGAAGCAGAGGCGGTAAAGCTTTTTGCCAATACCTACCTGGCTCTTCGCGTATCGTTCTTCAATGAACTGGATACGTATGCGGAGATGAAAGGTCTGTCGACCCGAGACATTATCGATGGAGTCTGTCTGGATCCGAGAATCGGCTCCCAGTACAACAACCCGTCTTTCGGCTATGGCGGCTATTGTCTGCCGAAAGATACCAAACAGCTGCTCGCAAATTATGAACACGTACCACAGAACATGATTGGAGCGATTGTAGAAGCCAATCGAACTAGAAAAGACTTTGTAGCCGATCGTGTGCTGAAAA
Source organism: Allobaculum fili (assembly GCF_020969955.1). NCBI lineage: Bacteria > Bacillati > Bacillota > Erysipelotrichia > Erysipelotrichales > Erysipelotrichaceae > Allobaculum > Allobaculum fili. The sequence goes on from NZ_JAHDSX010000001.1 coordinate 80,706, forward strand.
TGGCAGGCTATGAGGAAGATACAGTCGATCGCTATTCGAAAAAGAAAAAACACCCGGTTACAATCGGTGTTTATCGTCTGACGATGAAAGCGCACAGTGATAATTTCCGTCACAGTTCGATTCAGGGAGTTATGAAGCGTCTTCGTGCTAAGGGTGCGAACATTGTGATTTATGAACCGGCTCTTGAAGACGGAGCGACCTTCTTTGGCTCTCTCGTAGTGAATGATCTGGATGAGTTTAAACGAATCAGCAATGTGATCATCGCAAATCGAAACGGCAAAGAACTGTCCGATGTGCAGGATAAAATCTACACCCGCGATATTTTCCATAAAGACTGATGGTACGGACACAGTATGGTTTTGTCTGGCTGTGTCAGGCTCTTGAAAAACAGAAGCCAAATTACAGAACGAATTGCAGCGTTTCCATAATGGCGTTAAAAAAGGTGAAGTGTCTTAACACCAGGACTTTCCCGCTATGGGAAGAAGCTGGTGAAAACGCTTCACCCTTTTTTCTTTCCTGCTTAATGTACAGTCATTTTTGAAAAAGTCTGTACTTATATCGGCAAAATAAGAGGTAAATGGCATAAAAATAATTTTTATTAGATTATTCAAGCAATTCCCGTCAGAGGGAAATCTACCCAGTCTAGTTGCTTTTCGTGTAGTATATTATCGGTTTTGGCAAGCATGCTAAAAAGACAAACCTGTTACAAATCTATATAGGAGCTTAGGTATGAAGAAATTTTGGGAATTTTGGCTCAGACATCCATACTGGACAGCTTTCCTGGCCGTGTTTATTCCAAGACTGATTTTTACGGTGGGGATAAAGACGATGTCGATTTCCGGAGATGAAATCTTCTCTTTCTGGCCTGCTGCAAAACTGGCTGGATACGACTGGAGCGGCGTCATGGAAGGCTACCGCTATTACGGATTCGGGTATACGGCTCTGCTTACCCCGTTTTTTCTTTTGATCCGTGATCCGGCTGTGCTTTATAAAACATTAGTTGTTCTGATGGCGCTTTTTCAGAGTCTGACAGCACCCCTTGTCTGCTATTTGATGAAGCGGTTTTTTCATGTCACGAACCCTTTGCGAAGAATTATTTCCGGAATTGTCTGCTCGTTTTGCGTAGCGCTTCGAGCGGTCTACACGTATCCGGAATTTTTGTACGACTTTCTGATCTGGAGCATTGTCTGGATTTTGCTGATTCTTACCGAGAAGGCGAGTCTGAAATGGACGATTTTTCTGTGGGTGGTGACCGGGTATGCCATAACCGTGCACAGTCGAGGAATCACCCTGGTTTTTGCGATCCTCGCTGCGGCAGTGCTTTATCAGATCTGGTTTAAAAAGCCTTTGCTGGACTGGCGAGTCACAATCGTACTGGCGGTTGCAGCTCTTCTGTTTTACAAGTTTGGAATTCAGTTCGTTCTCAATTACCTGGGAATGAATCGCCCAGTGGGAAATACGTCTGTAACCGTAAAATCTGGAACACTCTCCCTTTTCCTTGGAGAGCCTAAATCCTGGATCAGCTGGTTCTATATCATCCTTGGGCAGCTGAATGAAGGCATTATGATGAGTGCCGGGCTGGCTGTTCCGGCTGTCTGGATCCTCATGAAGATGATTTTTTCGAAAGCGGAAAGAATCAATGAGAACCGACAGATTCTTTGCGTAGCTGTCTTCAGCTTCGCAGCCATCATCATCACGATCGGCGGTCAGTCCATTACAGAACTTTCAGCGGTTTATGAAGCGATGTTCACGAATGGAAACTGGGACGCTTTTCGCATGGTGACATACCTTCGCTACTATGGGGCTTATGCGTCTCCGCTCCTGATGGCAGCAATCTGTGCGTTTCAGAACAAAGAGCGTCTTCAGTCCATTCTGGTTCCGTCCATTGTTACTTCACTCCTGCTGCAGGGGCTGTTTGTGATTCTGGTTGTTCCATATATTAATCACTTTAATGGATCCGTCTGGAGCTATGCCCCATTCTTTGGAACCCGGGGATTTGTAGACAACATCAGTACGGCAGCCTATCTGGCAGGCGTATTTGCGATGCTCCTTCTTCAGGGAGTGGATCTTCTCCTTCTTAAAAAGAATTTTAAAAAATGGATTCTGCCTTTGGCTGCTCTCGTCATGATTTACGTATATGGATTTAACTGTATCCATCATGAAGGGTATCGTTCCCGGCAAAATGCACAGGCAGTTGAAGAGGGAATTGCCTACATAAAGAAAAATGCTGCAGACCGCACGATTTATGTAGCCAATGTGCCGGCAGGTTCCGCTGGCCAGGGCGTGGCATGGCTTTATCAGTTTGCCCTTCCTGATATTCCAGTTCAGGAGTATACGTCCGTTCCCGAAGAAGATAACGCGGTGGTTATTACGAATACCGATACGGATCAAAACCTCCTCGATCAGGGCTTTCAGCCGACTGCCCTGAATGATGGCTGGTTCATATATGAAAGGAATTAAGCATGAAGCTAATTATTCAGATCCCCTGCTTTAACGAAGCAGAAACCCTGGAAGTCGCTCTGAATGATCTTCCAAAGCATATTGATGGAATCGATGAAATTGAGTACCTCATTATCAATGATGGAAGCCACGACAACACGGTTGAAGTCGCTAAAAAATGGGGCGTAAACTATGTCGTCAATTTTCGAAATAACAAAGGACTGGCCAGAGGATTTATGGCGGGTCTCGATGCCTGCCTGCGCAATGGAGCAGATATTATCGTCAATACGGATGCCGATAACCAGTACTGCGGAGAAGATATTGAAAAACTGGTACGCCCTATCCTGAATGGGGAAGCCGGCATGGTCATCGGCGAACGTCCGATTGATGATACAGAACATTTTTCTCCGCTGAAGAAGAAGCTCCAGCATCTTGGAAGCTGGGTGGTACGCAAAGCCAGTCAGACGGATATCCCCGATGCGCCAAGCGGTTTCCGTGCGTACTCCAGACATACAGCCATGCGAATGAACGTGGTGAATGACTACACCTACACTCTGGAAACCATCGTGCAGGCCGGTCGAAGAAAAATGGCTGTAACGAGTGTTCCAATCCGAACCAACCCGGAACTGCGCCCAAGCCGTCTTTTCCACAGCATGTTCGGCTATGTAAAGAAAAGCATGCTTACTATTCTGCGATCCATGATGCAGTACAAGCCGCTGTACTGTTTCACCATTCTCGGATCCATTCTCAGCCTGATTGGCCTGATCGTGCTGATTCGTTTTCTTGTCTTTTATTTTCAGGGAGCTGGAAACGGTCACATTCAGTCTCTGGTTATCGCATGCATGTTGATTACGATCGGCGTAATTGGCTTCTTCTGCGGACTGCTTGGAGACACAATTGCCGCAAACCGAAGACTGCTTGAAGAAGTTCAGTTTGAACTCAGACGAATGGACTATGGCTTGAGTGAAGAAGAAGTGAAGCAAAAAGACGACCCGAACAAGGCTGGAGAATATGGTGGCGAATAAAAAGATTGATGCGGTAGTGGTCACCTTCAACCGTAAAGAAATGCTGATGGAGACGATTCATGCCATCCTGACCCAGACGTATCCTGTTAATCGGCTGATCCTCGTGGATAACAACAGTACAGATGGGACAATTGAGCATTTGAAAGCAGCGAGAGTTCTAAACGATTCGCGTGTAGAACTTGTGGCATTAGATCAAAACACAGGCGGAGCAGGCGGATTTCATGCGGGAATGAAGAAGTCCTATGAAATCGGCGATGCGGATTGGGTTTGGATTATGGATGATGACGTTGAACCGGCATCGGACTGTCTTGAAAAGCTAATAGAAGCAGAAGAAAAACTTCCGCAGCCCGTCAGTTTTTTAGCCAGCTCCATTCGAGGATTGCAAGATGAACCGATGAACGTTCCTAAACTCCCAAAAGGAATGACCACAGGATATGTCGATTGGTATAAGTATCTAGGGGATGGAATCGTAAATATATCAAAGGCTACGTTTGTATCGCTTTTGATTAATGCGGACGCAATTAAAAAATGCGGACTTCCCTGGGCTCCATTTTTCATCTGGGGTGATGATTCAGAGTACACACAGAGAATCATTCGGGATTTTGGCCCTGCATACATGGTGGGAAAAAGCAAGGCAGTTCATAAGAGAAAATCAGCAGATGCCCTGTCCATTGTAAAAGAAGACAATCCGAATCGAATCAATATGTTTTTTTACTACTACAGGAATAACTTGATCGGATATTGGGAGTATGAAGGTGCATTGTACCGTTTCCTGTGCATGGGGAAACTGGGCTATGATTTCTTCCACGTTTTATTTAAAGGGAAGTATAAAGCTAAAAAAATGGGAGTGATTTTAAAAGCTTTTAATGCTTTTGTCTTTGGAACGTATGACAGACAGTCCTTTAAAAATCGGAGTCAGATATGAATGAAAAAATCGCTGTAGTAATACCGGTCTATAACGTTGAAAAGTATATCTCCAAATGTATTGAGAGTGTCTGTACTCAAAGTTACCCCAACTTGGAAATAATTCTGGTTGATGATGGCTCTACAGACTCCTCAGGAGAAATCTGTGATGCATATCAGAAAAAAGATGATAGAATCCGAGTTTTTCATACTCCTAATAGAGGCTTGTCCGCAGCCCGGAATTATGGTGTTCAGCAGTCAGAATCTAACTGGGTGATTTTTATAGATTCGGATGATTTTGTAACCTCTAGATATGTAGAAGATCTCAACACCATTCGTTTGAAGGCAGGAAGCGAAATCTCTGTCACTCAGGTAAAAAAAATAAATGAAGAAAGTGCAGCGTATATATATTCTCAGAGTGGACTGAGTAAACTGGCTGCACCGGATATTGTAAAAATGACTGTTTCGGATGCTCTTGCCAATATGTACTACAGGAAGGGAATTCCGATTTATGCTCCAGGAAAACTTTATTTAAAAAGCATCTTAACGAAGCATCCGTTTCGTATAGGCGAGCAGTATGAGGATTTAAGCATCATGCATCACCTTTTTTCCGAAGCAAACGCGATTGGCTTTGCACAAGTGGAAAACTATTATTACCTGCAGCGTCCATTCAGTATCGTCAATTCTAAGTTTTCGGAAAATAAGATGATTCAGATTCCAATTTGCAAGGAAATCCATCAATTTATTGAAGAGAAATATCCGAAAGCATTATGCGCAGCAGAATCAAAACAGTTTGTTGTAGCTCTGAATTTATATGTTGACGCTCGGACTCATCACGCAGACAAACAGGTCCTTCGAAAGCTGAAAAAAGAAGCAGGCCGTTACGTGACTAATATTCAAAAAGACAAGAATAATTCAACTGCAATACGTCTGCTGGCTAAATTGTTTCCTGCGAGTTTAGTGCTGCTTCCAAGTGCAATGCAGATCCTGAGGAAAGCGCAGAATGCAGGCTGGATTAAAATTAATAACCCATTTTAGGAGGGCCACAATTTGAATGGACTTGTAAGTGTAGTGATCCCTGTATATAACGGAGAAAAATTCCTCAAAGAAACTGTCAGCAGAATTCAAAACTCAAAATATGAAAACATAGAAATTATTCTTGTGAATGATGGCAGTACAGATACAAGTCAGCACATATGTGACGCTCTGGCAAAGCAGGATAAAAGAATCAGGATCTTCCAAAAAGAAAATGGCGGAATCGCGGACGCCAGAAATTATGGAATGAGACAGGCAGTCGGTGAGTTCATCTGTTTTGTTGATCAGGATGATGTAGTAGCACCGGACATGTATCAAGATTTAGTGACTCTGTTGAATCAGGATGATTCCGATTTTGCAATGGGTGGTACAGCAAAATTAGCGGGTGATGGAACTACCCCTTTTGAAACTTTTGATGATGGCTGTTTTAACAAACAGCAAATTTATCACGATTTTTTTCTCTCAATGGTTTATGGCAGTTTTTTACCTGCTCAGGCCGAGAATTCAAAAAGACATTATCCATCTATTTGGAAATGCCTTTTTCGTAGAGCATTTATTGATGAAAATTCGCTGACGTTCAGAAAAATTATTGACTTTGAAGATGATTTGACGTTTATGCAGGAAGCTTATTTGTATGCGAATTGTGTATCGACATCTTCAAAGATCTATTACTACTGGAGAATAAATCTAGGCTCTGAGAGTTATACATACAAATATATTAAAGATTATGATCAAAGATACAAAAATTATTATGATTATATTCTTGGGATCCTCGAAAAATCAAAACTTAGCGAGCAGGAGATCAGATCCTGGCAGCAAATTCTCTGCGGTCAGTATCTTATTGGAAAGATTGAGAATATTAATTCTCCGAATAATCCGGCTGGTTATTTTGAAAAAACGAAACAGACAAAAAAAGCAATACAGCACGTTCAAAACCAGACGGACTCCATTTCAAAGTTACAGGTCAGAAAAGGTGTGGTTAAAAACCGAGTTTTTCTTAGTCTGATTCGAAAGAGGTTTTATTTTTTGATTCCTCCCGCGGTCTACTTTTTTAATCGTGCCGGATCAAAAATGCAGAAGAATAATTTTTTATCACACATTTCATACCTCACGAAAAAGTAGATACTCAATTATTGACGATTGAAGGTTAGCTGCTAATTGAACTGGCTCTTGTTATTAGATTAGAAAGGCCCTATATGAAAAAGATTATCGCTTTGTATTTGCCTCAGTTTCATAGAATTCCTGAAAACGATGAATGGTGGGGGCCAGGATTTACGGATTGGGTGAATGTAAAAAAAGCTGTTCCCTTATTTAAAGGGCATTTACAGCCTAGAGTTCCTCTTAACCACAATTACTATGATTTAAGCGATCCCAAAGTTCTTGCAGACCAATCTAGTTTAGCCCTGGCTTATGGAATTGATGGATTTTGTTTTTACCATTACTGGTTTAATGGGAAGCTTCTGCTTGAAAAACCGGTTGAACAGTTACTGACAAATACGGATGTAAAAATTCCTTTTATGTTTTCCTGGGCTAATGAGACCTGGGCAAGGACCTGGGACGGTCGAGAAAAAAACATACTTATTCAGCAAGAATATGGAGGGGAAAAAGACTGGGAATCCCATCTGCAGTATTTTCTGCCCTTTTTTAAAGATGAGCGATACATCAAAATCGATAACAAGCCAGTTCTGCTTCTTTATACTTCTTCTCGAATTCAAAACTGTGCAGAGATGGTCGATTTTTGGAATAGAAGACTGCGCGAATATGGATTTGATGGAATCTATATTCTCGAAACGCTTAACTATATTCAGCCAAAGCCTGTTTTACCAAATGCTGCTGGGACAATGACCTTCGAACCTGTATATACTTTTTCGAACGAGATGAAAAAACAGAGCCTTCCAGCAAAAATCGATCGTTTTTTGAAGGTAAATATGAATTTACATAAACTTACGAAGTATGACTCAAAAAGTGTGTTTGAAAATATAGCCAATCGCTCGCAACCTGAAAACAATAACCCTTCAGTCTGTGTTGGATGGGATAATACAGCGCGAAAAGGGAAAAACGGCAGCGTGATGGTAGATAATGATCCGCAATATTTTAAGGATACGCTGCATAAACTCATGACTGAAGATACGACAGGACCATTTGTATTCATCAACGCATGGAACGAATGGGCCGAAGGAACGTATCTTGAGCCAGATAACTTTTATGGAACCAGATATCTGGAAATCATTGAGCAGGAGAAACAAAGAGAGAAAACGAATGACGAAAAAACGGAAAAGCCTAAAATATAACTTCATTATTTATATTCTCCGAACTTTGGTTGTAACCTGCTCTTCCTTGTTGATTTTCCCTTACGCCTCTCGAATGCTTGGTGTAGCACCGATCGGTAAAGTCCAATACATTCAGTCAATCGCATCGTATTTTCAGCTCTTTGCCTCGTTTGGTGTGACGACTTACGGAATTCGTGAAGGCTCTAAACACAGGGATGAACCTGTATTGCTGAACAAACTAATTATTGAGCTGATTGTAATAAATTTTATCTGTACTGTGATTTCTCTAATCGCCTATGGATTGTTTACTGCTTTATTTATTCCAGATACTTACTCGAAACTGCTATGGGTATTTTCGGTATACATTATTGTCTATGGCTTAAACTTTGACTGGTATTTTAATATCTATGAGCAATACACCTATATAACAATTCGATCTGTAATTGGTTCGCTTTTATCTTTAGTAGTTGTATTTCTTTTTGTCAAAAGTCCTCAAAATTATCTTATTTATGCAGTGTCAATCGTAATTCCTTATGCTGTCAGCTTTATTCTGAATGGCGGAGAGATTGTAAAGAATTTAACGCGTGTTCAATTGTCCTTGAAATCGATAATGCGTCACTTGAAGCCTTTGACGGTAATTTTTTCTGTTATTGTCGCGACGAACGTATATTCATTACTTGACTCCTCTATGCTTGGAGCTATGCAGGGAGATATGAGTGTGGGGCTCTATACAGCAGCTTCAAAACTGACCAGACTTGCTTCAACTTTTGTTACTGGAATATTCGGAGTATTTACTCCTCGTTTGACTTATTACATAGGCTTGGGAAACAAAGAAGAGTATCGCAAACTGGCAACAAAGATTGCTCGTCTGATTATGCTGGGCGGAATTTTAATTAGCGTATATATGTCAGTATTCAGCAGACAGCTGATTACCCTGTATAGCGGTGAAGCTTATTTAGCTGCAGATCCCGCTATGAAAATTCTCTCTATTAATTTTCTGTTTTCGATTGTTGACTGTTATATGGGATGGCAGCTCCTGGTGCCAAACAATAAAGAATCCGTCATGCTGAAAGCCACGATAGTCGGTTCAGTAATTGACGTTCTTCTTAATCTTCTTCTGATCCCCCGGTTTAATGTACTTGGCGCAACTGCTGCCACCTTTGCAGCAGAAATTTCAGTGTTTATTCTCCTCTTCTTAAATTGCAGGCACATGGTAAAACTCAATTCGGTGAAAAGAACCGTACTCAAAACTCTTCTTTCTGTTGGCGTTACGGTGGTTGGTATATATGCTCTCCAATTAAACGTTCTGAATTGGAAAATGGCGCTGCTTGTGGTCCTCCCACTTGCCCTAATTGTGAACTTAATTCTCTTATACTTGCTCAAAGAAAAGACTATTTTAGAGGTGTGTGATGAAATCAGAAGTAGAATTTCAACCCGCAAATATTCGAAAAACCAGTAAATATCTTCCTTGGCTGTTAATCATCTTAGGCGTTGTAAGTCTTTTAGTTATTCCCTTGATTGGTTACAAACAGGTTTCCATTCCGCAGATTTATCAAGATGAATTTGGGTATTGGGGAGATGCGGCTTTTTTCAACGGACAGAACTGGTCGACTGTAATTTCGACGATTCCGTACTATTCTTTTGGATATTCGCTGATCCTAAAGCTATTCATTAGCTTAACTGGATCCTATACGAATGCTTATGCCCTGGCCCAAATGGTTAACGGGCTATGGTTAGCGCTAACGTTCCTGCTGTTAATTCGTCTTATCAAACTGCTCTATCCTAAAACTATTAAAAGCAGTTGGGCAATTTTTTTCGCTTATATATCCGTTGTCTATGCTTCGAATATTCTTAATTCCCATTTCACATGGCCTGAGTGTTTTCTTTCGCTCTTGGTCGTGATGTTGACTGTGCTTTTTGTTAAGTTGCTTAAAACATACAACTTGATTTATTTTATAAGTATTTCTGTTTTGTGTGCCTACATCTATTATGTGCATCAGAGAATGATAGGCTTTGTTCTCTCTGTTTTTATAATATTAGTTATCTCGGTTTTTTTTCAAAAAACAAAGAGAGATGCCATCTTAAAACTTCTCATTTTTTTCCTTACTTTTGGAATCATCTACTTTTTGTTTTCGCTTTTGAAGACGGATCTGATCAATAATCTTTGGGTGTCCAGTCCTAGTTCCAATGTAAATAACATTAGCGGGCAGGCAGGTAATATTCGATATCTGTTTACTATTTCAGGTATACGTGATTTTCTGCTTTCTTTTTCCGGAAAGCTATTTTATCTGTTTACTGCGACTTTTTTTGTGATTCCACTTCTCTTGCTCCGTAGTGTGACAAGACTGTTCAAATGGATTCAGGGAAAATCAAAACGGCACCAAAAAACTGGGGAAAATGCCTGCGCGGATGAGTTGGCTTTGGTTTACTTATTTGTCTTATTGTCCTTTCTTTTATCCGCAGGAATCAGCTCGGTTTCCATGATTACTCCAACGACAATTAGCCATGTGGTTTATGGCAGATATTTGGAGCCTCTTTATAGTGTTGGTCTGGCCCTTGGATTTGCAGAGCTGTTTCTTAGAAAAATGAGTTTTACAGAGTTGTTGATCTTAATGGGTATTTACGCTCTAACTGTTCTTTCGGTTTCCTGGCAATGCAATCAGGGTGAGCTTCGATGGAGAGCACCGGTGAACAATAGTGCAGTTACATGGTTCGTAAAGGAAAACTGGATTGAATTGAGAAACTGTCTCTTACTCACTGGGATTGGAGTGGTGCTGCTCTTTATGGCAGAGAGAAAACGGATTCTCTATTGCCTCATTCTAACGATAATGGGGATTTACTGGATTGTTACGGGCAATCAAGCTTACAAGGATCACGTAAGTGATTGGGGTGCCTATCAAGAAGACAATGTGGCAATCTCAGAATATATTCGCAATTTCGAAAATCAGCATGATGAAAACATACAGGTAGTTATTGTAAATAGCGATATTGGTCGGCTTCCGAGCCGTAACCCAGGCAATGGCTTGCAGTTTTTAAATCCAAATGCAGAATTTGAGGTCTACTCAGAATGGGATCAGAGTTTGGCTAAGACGTTCGAAAATGGAGATGTTCCCGGACTTCTTGTTACTTCAGAAGCCGCTGATATTGAAGGTTTAGATGAGCCTGTGTATACCACTGACCATTACCAGATCTATATTCTGAAAGAATGAACAACCCAATAAAATTTTCAGAACTCCGCTCAGAAGATTTTGAATGCTTTACAAAAGAATGAAATCTAAAAAGCGAAGGCTTTAAGACCCGGATGTTTCTTAAAGAAATCCTCAGGAAGTCTGAAAGTCTTCGCTTTTGTTGGTGAAATGAGCTTTTATTTCGCAGCGGATTTTTCCGCAAGGCTTTTGCGAACGGAATTGTACAGACCGATCGCAAGAATCAGAATCGCGATCGGGCAGATCCAGGAGAGCAGGGTTCCGGACCAGGAAAGGATGGAATCCAGACCGGTGCAGGCGACAACGGCGCCGGCAACGGTAAAGGTGATCAGCCAGGAACGGTAGGAAAGTTTGCCGAACGTTTCCTGGAAGTATTCCGCGCAGCAGGCGAGAAGACCGGAGCAGACGTTCAGGCAGGCGATCAGGAAGATCAGACCGGAAAGAATGCGTCCAAGGCTTCCCCAGGTCTGAGTAGCCGCGGCAGAAAGAATCTGCGCACCGTTTGTGAAGGAACCGAAGAGCACGCTGTTGCGAGACGAGCAAACCGCCAGAAGAATGTACACGAGAGCAAGAAGAATACCGGCGCAGACTGCGGAAAGCGCAAGCGCCTGATTTTTCTTCTTGATGTTCATTTTTTCGATGTTGGTCGTAATCAGAATGCCAAAGCAGAAGGCGGCCAGAATATCCATGGTCTGATAGCCTTCGTTCAGGCCGGTCCAGAAGGGGCTGTTCGCAAATGCGGCAGCCGGAGCGGAAACACTGGCTGGCGCAAACAGAAGCGGAATGCAGACGCAGAGGATCAGAATCAGAAGAATCGGGCCCATGATCTTGCCCAGAATATCCTTAAGCTTTCCGGGATGGACAGCCATGAAGTAGGCGGCAATAAAAAAGAGACAGATTGCCGCAATCTGAACGGGTCTGGCCGGAATCAGCCAGGACCACATTTCCATCGCGGTTCCGGCGGTACGCGGAATGGCGATGCATGGACCGATCAGTAAATAGACGATGGTCATGAAAATTGGACCGAGCGGCTTCCAGATTTTGCTGATCATATTGGAAGCGGTCCGGTACGGGGCGATGATGCAGATGGAGACAACCGGCATGACCACACTGGTGACGAGCATGCCGCTTAAAGCCGGAACGAGAGCACTGCCTGCCTGCGCCCCAAGGTAGGGAGCAAAGATCAGGTTTCCGGCGCCGAAGAACATGGAAAACAAGGTGATTCCCAAAATCAAAATATCTTTAGTCATAGAAAAATTGTAGCATTCGAAGACAATTCCATACTTTTATAAGTGCATAAAGTACATCATCCAGACGAAAACGTATTCATATTTCGTTTGCCCCCTGCCAATTCACGAATTCCATGTTCTGCTACAATAAAATCCAAAGAGAAAGGCAGGCTGAAGGCCCCAGAACCTGTAAATAAGCCTTCAGAACAAGAGAACGATTTGCAGAAAGGAGCAATGTATGGAAACAGTTCCCTATAACAAGAAAATTTCCGACGCCATTCAGGATGTACTCGAAGGCGGAAACTGGAAATACGATTTTGATGAGATCAACGGAATGTTTACCCTGACGTTCGGGTCGTCTCAAGGACTGAATTACGACATGCTCATCCTGACCGGAGAAAAAGATTTTGAAACGACCATGAGCTTCCCCGTCGGAACGGAACGAGACGATCTGGATCTTATTTCCACCATGGCGGAGTTCATCTGTCTGGTCAATTACGAACGTCCTCGAAGCCTGTTCTTCTACCATCCGCAGCGCGGCGAGATCCGCTACCGGGAGCGGGTGAAGGTCAATCCATACAATCCGGAAAAGGAAAGCGTTCTGGCGAGTCTGGTCATGGCCATTGGAGAAATTCATTCCATTACGCCGGGGATTCTGGCGATCCTTTTTCAGGGTGCAACGGCAGAAGAAGCTCTGGCGATCATGGAAGCGGGCCACGATCTGGTATCCAGTTTCATGAACGCCCTCGAACATAACGCCACCGCGGAAGACTTCATTCTTTCCGACGAGACGGATTCCGAGGGAAATCCGAAAACCCCGCGCGCCTTTCGCTACGCGATCGATCTGAACACCGGGGAGTTCCTGAAAGGGGAATTCATCGACCCGGATGAAGAAGAGGAAGACGACGAGGAAGATCTGTTTAAGGACCCCGAAAGCTTCGATTCCTCGCTCAATTAGTACGGCGCAGATTGTACCGCGCAAAAGTCTGCATGCTGCAGCCGCTGGCTTTGTTGGGGTATTGCTTGAAAAACAGATTTACAATCGCGGGTGCGATATCCCAATCGATCCAGAGGATCGTCTGGAAGCCGTTCGGAATTAAAAAAGAAGCAGGATGCCCGCTGGACCGTATGGACTGGCGGGCAACTTCTGTATGCGCTCGGTTCAAGGGCGTGATTTATGTTTGGATTCCGGTGGGCGGCTTTCTGCAGAGAAACCTAGAGCGCGCTGTCTCGATCCGGAAAATGCAGTAGGGAGAGCGCTTCGAACAGATCGGCTCCGGCCAGGAGAAGGTCTTCCTCAAAGTCAAAGTGCGAATCGTGCAGTTCAATTCCGGTTCCCGTTCCGAGGAAAAAGAATACGCCGGGAACTTGCTGTAAATACCCGGAGAAATCTTCGGTAATGAGCTCTGGCTTCTCGAGAATCTGCAGGCTGGGAATCTCCTTTTCGATTGTCTGAAAAAGCGTGCGGTCATTGATTACTGCCGGGTAGCCGCTTGAAAAGGAAAGTTCGATCTGCACGCCGCGCTTCTGGCCGATTTTATGGCACAGATCTTCGATGGAATTTCGCAGAAAGTGATAATCTGCTTCTTCAAAGGCGCGCAGCGTGCCTTCCAGCACGCATTCTTCGGCTACCACATTGCGAATGCGTCCGCCTTCCATTTTTCCAAAGCGCAGCAGGCAGAACGAATCTTCCGGCATCGACGCCACAAGCGCGTAGGCCTGATTTAAAACATCCATGCAGGCTTCAATCGCATCGGCCCCTTCCTGAAACCTGGCAACGTGTGCGGCTTTGCCATGAATGGAAATCGTGACTTCACACGAGCGGGCCATCAGCGGGCCCGGACGGCTTGCTATGGCACCTTTTTCCAGCAGCGGCCAGAGATGCATGCCGAAAATGCGGTTCACGTGATACGTCTCGAGAAGCCCGCTTTCGACGATCGGCTTTGCGCCGCCTGGATTTTCTTCGCCGGGCTGAAAAATCAGAAGAACGTTCTGATCCAGATCGCGATAATAGCGTTCCAGCCGATGCGCGAACAGAAGCAGATTGCTCATATGGCCATCGTGTCCGCAGGCGTGCATGCGCCCTGGATACCGGCTTTGATACGGCTGACCCGTCTGTTCATTTACCGGAAGCGCGTCCATATCGCTGCGAAAGGCGAGGGTACTTTCCTTGCCGGCATCAAAGAACGCTGCAACGGCGCAGGGAAGCGGATGCGTTATTTTACACGACAGATCGCTCAGCGCATTTTCGATGTAGGCACATGTCTTTGGAAGATCGAGTCCCAGTTCAGGAATCTGATGCAGATCGCGGCGCCACGTCCGGACCTGGGCGATTTCTTCCGATCGAGTGAAATGTTTTATTGTCATGTAACAAGTGTATGAAACCTGTTTGAAAATGGGTTTCATAAAAACAAAACGGCTTCGGATTGTGGTGAATCCGGTTCAAATTCGCTACACTTCAACCATTCCCGAGCCGTTTTTAACAACGAAAGACGGGAAACTGCAGGGCGGTTTGCGGCAGGAAAAAGCCGGATTATGCAATACCGCAAACCGGCAAAATGGAAAAAGGAAAGGGAACGAATCCTATGAAAGAAGACGTATTTGCGCGGATTGAATCCGCCGATGGCGATGTGACGATTTCGGGCGTATCCGCTGCCGCTCTGGCAAAAGAATGCGGAACGCCGCTTTATATTTTCGATGAAACCGGCCTGGAACAGACGATGCAGGCGTATGTGAACGACTTTAAAAGCGATGAATTTGAGACCCGTGTGGTTTTCGCCTCCAAGGCGTTTTCCAATAAGGCGGTTTTAAAGCTCTGCGCTGAAAACGGACTGTATATCGACTCCGTTTCGCTGGGCGAAATTTACACGGCGAAAAGCGCCGGCATCGATTTGAGCACAATTTATTTTCACGGCAACAACAAAACGAAAAAGGAACTGCGCGCGGCGCTGGAATGGGGCGTAGGTACGCTGATTCTTGACGGTCTGGAAGAAGCGCAGACGCTCGTTTCGATCGCGTCGGAATACCCGGAACGGAACATGCGCGTTTTGCTGCGGATTAATCCGATTGTCGAAGCCGCCACCCACCATCACATTCAGACGGCCGCACCGGATTCGAAATTCGGCATTCCCATCACGATGGAAGAGCGAATTGTCGAAACGATCCGCACCGTCCAGCAGGCCGAAAATCTTCATTTTGCGGGTCTGCATGCGCACATCGGTTCTCAGATCTTTGAACTGGAGCCGTACGCGAAGGAAATTGAGGAATTCGCCGAATTCATGGTCGTTCTGAACGATCGCTATGGCATTGCGATCGAAGAAATCGATCTGGGCGGCGGTTTTGGCGTCTGGTATTCCGAAGCGGATACGCCAAACCCCATTGCCAAAACCTGCGCCTTTTTAATTGACGCCTGTCAGAAGACATTCACCCGCTACGGCTTTATGCCCGAACGGGTGACCATTGAACCGGGCCGCTCGATTGTCGCGGAATCCGGCTATCTGCTCTATACGATTACCCGCATTAAACAGGGCCTGAAAAACCGTTTCTATCTGGTCGACGGCGGCATGTCCGATCTGATTCGACCGGCGCTTTACGATGCCCGCTACACAGCAAGCGTCGTCGGCGCACCCGAAGATGCCCCGACCAGCCTGGTCACGGTTGCCGGAAAATGCTGCGAAAGCGGCGATATCGTCATTCGCGATATTGAACTGCCTGAAGCGAAAGAAGACGATCTGCTTCTGATTTATACGGCCGGTGCCTACGGCATTTCCATGGCCAGCAACTATAACAAGCAGCCCTTCCCCGGCGTGGTCTTCGTCAAGGACGGAAACTGGCGCTATGTTCTGAAACCGCAAAGTCTTGAGGAAATGATCGCCCACGAGTGCGAATAATCTCCCAGTCGGACGGGATAGAAAGAAGGAACGGCGTATGGATGTACAGGTTTCGAAATACCATGGATGCGGCAACGATTTCATTTTGATTCGCGAAGAAGAAGCCGAACGCATCGACGATTTGCACGATTTTATCGTGCAGGTGTGCGATCGGCGCTTTGGCATCGGCGCGGACGGCCTGATGGTCGCCCGTACCCATCCGTTTTTCATGGAGTACTACAACCAGGACGGCTCCCGGGCCCCCATGTGCGGCAACGGAATCCGCTGCCTGACCTGTTTCCTGCGCGATCAGGGCTTGCTTGAACAGGCCGATTCGGTAACGATCGAAACGCTGGCTGGAACCAAGACTGTCGAAATCATCAGCCAGAAGCCGTTTCTGGCCCGCGTTGCCATGGGAAAGCCAATCGACGATCCTGAAGCCATTGGCGTTCATGTATCCGATCCGGACGCCCGCATTTACAACTGGCCGCTGTCGATTGGCGATCAGACGGTTTCGATTGATTCCTTTTTCATGTCGACCGTTCACACCCTCGTTTTTGATGAAAACGCCATGGGCGATATCGAAGCAAAAGGCCGCGCCATTTGCGAGCATCCGCTGTTTTCCGAAAAGACGAATGTCAACTTCATTCATGTCCTTTCGCCCGATCAGATCGAGATTCAGACGTTTGAGCGCGGCTGCGGGGTAACCCTGGCCTGCGGAACGGGCGCCTGCGCAAGCGTCATCGACGCCCATCGCAAAGGCCTCTGCGGCACAAGCGTGGATGTCAAACTTAAGCGCGGAGCGCTTCACATCGATATCGATGAAGAAGAGTCCGCCTGGATGACCGGACCGGCCGTCTGCGTGCTGGAAGGCACGTTTCACTGGATGCCTTCTGCCAAAAGCCCGATCGAATAAAGCGGAACGGGAACCGGAAGCAAGAGGGAAGAAAAAGCGGGACTGCCAGGAGAAAATGGCAAGGATCGATCGAATGGAAAGGATGGAAACCATCGCATGGAACTGAGAGCGTACACGCCTGCGGACTGCAGGGAAATGCTGGAATTGTTTTATGACACCGTCCATACGATCAACGCCCGAGACTATTCCCCAAAACAGCTCGATGTCTGGGCGACTGGAAAAGAAGATCCGCAAGCCTGGTGCCAGTCCTTTCTGGCGCATTACACGCTGGTGGCTGTGGAAAACGGGAAAATCGTCGGGTTTGGCGATATCGATTCGAGCGGCTATCTCGACCGCCTGTACGTGCATAAGGACAGACAGAATCAGGCCATTGCCAGCACGATCTGCGACCGGCTCGAACAGAGCGTCGACAAAACGATTACCGTTCACGCGTCCATTACGGCCAGACCGTTCTTTGAAAAACGGGGCTATCGCGTCATCCATTCCCAGCAGGTGGAACGCCGCGGCGTTCTCCTGACGAATTTCGTGATGGAAAAGGAAGCCCAGAAAACGAAGTGAAAACAATAAGAGGATGAAAAATACCGCAAATACGCAGTTTTTTTCATCCTCTTTCGTCTTCATCATCTTTATTCTTCGTTCGTTTCGTTTTCGACTTCTCCGGCCTTGGCTCACGCGTGCGCGTCCGGGGTCGAATGTTTTTTTGAAAGCGAAAAGATCATTCGGTTTTTGACGCGCCGCAGGGAAAGCCGCAGTTTTTGCGACCGGCTCAGTTCCGGCTGCCAGACGGGCAGACGGTGGGCGCGCAGATCGCGGGAACGCACGTATACATTGAGCAGCCGCTCGGAAAGAAAGCCGTAAATGCGCTGCTGGTAGGCATTGCGGCCGTCCAGCGATATCTGTTTCTCCAGTTCTTCCAGAATGGGGAAAAGCCAGGCGCAATAGTCGTCAAAGCGTGCTTTGGAGCAGGCCATCATGTTGTACTGGCTGATGCCGCCCTGCGCCATGATCGCATCCCACGCCTGCACATCCTTTTTGCTTTTCGCGGCAAGAATTTCTCGAAGCGTATCGAGATCCTGCGCAAAGCCGGATTCGATGCAGTACTGTTCATAGACGCTTTCGCGATACGGTTCGAATTCCGCCAGGCACACATCATAGCCGTCCAGAGCCTTGAGAATTTCCGGACCGCTCATTGCTTTGTTTTTTCCAAAGTAGCGGCGATAGTGACTGATCGAAATCCAGTCGCTTTCGGTATCGTTTTTCCAGATCCAGTACAGCCCCGTCAGTTCGCACCAGCTTTTGTTTTTGGAAGCGATGTTGTCTTTCGTGTTGTCGCGCAAATAGCCAAGATATTCGCCAAAGCCGACTTGAAGCGGAACAAAAGACGGATCGGCAGGGGGTGTAAAGGCTTTATGCATGATGATGTACTGCCGCAGTCTGCCCTCTGTCATTTCTGGCTTTCCTTTCCGGCGTTCAAATAAATCATTTCCAGCTTTCTGGCCGCTTCCTTCACTTCGTAGCCGGACGCGATGATTTCATCGCGGGTGTCGGCGCGCGGACGGGCAGCTTCTTCGAGAATCTTCTGGGCCCATGTCGCTGGCGAATCATCCAGAGACAAATAGAGCGCCAGCGATTCGATCGGCAGCTCATGCGCCACCAGCGTGGACGTTACGACGGGCAGACCGGTGCACTGTGCTTCGACGCCGACGACGGGAAGTCCTTCAAAAAAGGAGGGAAGGACAAAAACGTCCATCGCATTCATCAGATGGGCGATGTCTTTACGAATCCCAAGAAATTTCACGGCATCGTCTAATCCTTTTTGCGAGACAAGCTGACGGATTTCGTCCATCGTTTCGCCCTGACCGGCCAGAAGCAGGACAGAATCGGGGCGGCGCTGATGAATCTGTTCGAACACTTCGATCAGAAACGGGTGATTTTTCTGGACGCTGAACCGTCCCACGTGGCCGATGACCAGCGTGCCGGGATCGATGTGCAGCTCCTTGCGGATTTCCTTTCCCCAGGCGGGTTCAAAGTGGAATTCGTTCAGGTCTACTGCGTTTTTTACCACGGTGTACTGATGGTTTCGAATGATGGACGGCGGAAATTTCCAGCGGGCCGCCAGATCCGAACAGGCCAGATATTTGGTGGGGTATTTGAGCAGGTACGGAATCGAGATCGTCTTGATGACGCGGTACTTGAGATTGTCAAAGCCGCCGCAGTGCGAGTGGACAAAGACGTTGGGCACGCCGGCTTTTCGGGCCAGCTTGGAGCCTTCCATCAGGGCGTACGTGCTGCCGGAATGAAAGTGAACGATAGGATAGTGATGTTCTTTTAAAAACGTCTCTAAAGACGATTTGAAAACCGCGTTGTTGTGTTCGCCAAAGGGATGTCCGGCCGCAAAGACGTGCGCCCCCATGGATTCCATTTCCTTCTGGAGCGCCAGATTATCGACGGTAAAGGGCGTGAAAAAATCCATCTGGACTTTGTTTCGGTCGATGTGGCGGTACATGTTCATTAAATAGCTTTCCTGACCGCCGTTGGCAATCGGTTCGCGAAAGACTTCAAGTACGCGGATCATTCACAGTCTCCTTTCGTGGGGAAAAATGCAGGCCGGATTTCGAGGCAGACCAGATGATGGCCAGCCTCTCTTTTTTATGATCGGGAGCATGGAGAAGAACCCGTGCAGTGTGCAGGCAAATTTTCGCCATCTGATACAGCTTGCGCGAAAAGCCTTCCTGTCTCGCAATATACACCTCATTACGATACGCATAGCGATAGCGATCCAGCCGGTCATGTGAAGCCCGGCTGATATCGGAGCCGACATTGTCGGCGCATTTATGAATGACGACACTTTCGGGAACGTACCAGCACGGATAGCTTGCGCTGATCCGTCTGGTGTATTCGACATCGTCGCCCCAGATGAAGAAATCTTTCAGGGGCAGACCGATCGCTTCAATGACCTGAGCCCGCAGGAAAAAGGAAACGAAGGAAGCCTGCCGGATCGGCCGGTCCATTTCGTCGGACTGCTTTCCCTCGATGAATTTGGGTTCGTTCATACGGCAGTACGATCCGTCTTTCCAGAGCACTTTGGAGGCGAGAAAGCCAAAATCCGGGTGCGCTTTGCCAAAGGCGAGCAGAGCGGCCAGCGCATCGGGGCCCGGAATGGCGTCATCGTCCATTCCCCAGACGCAGGAATAGCCCATCAAAACGGCCTGCCGCAGCCCTTCGCAAAAACCGCCGGCACCGCCGATATTTTCGTCAAGGCGATGATAGACGATCTGAAGATTGCGGCTTTTCTGGCAAGCTAAAGTTTTCGGATCATTTTTCCAGGCATGCACGGTGTCTTTGGTTCCATCGGTCGATGCGTTATCGACAATCAGAATCGAACACGGATGACTTTGCGCGAGAAGGGCATTCAGACATTCCACAAGCAGCGCCTTTCGATTGTAGGTGACCACGACGGCGATCGTCTGTTCAGGATGAGAACGCGCCATACGTGGGCCCTCCTTTTCCTGCAGTCGAAGCCGCCGGCCTGGATGAACGCAGCGTCGCTTTCGAAGATACTTTGCGGATCTTCTCGCTGTGTCCGTCCGCTTCAAAGGCGTCTTCGGACGCTTCGTGAACCGAAGTATGCGCGGCTCGGGCAGTTTTCAGGCGCGTTTTGAAATGCGAAGCAAACCAGCGGCTCAAATGGGAAAACGGCTGACTGAGCAGGTGACTGGCGTACAGAAGCAGGGGGTTGAACACCGGATTTAACAGGCGGACTTCATTAAACGAGAAGCAGTACACAATAAAGAGCGCGATCATCAGCGGAACATTTTTCTTGCGGTACGCCTGCCAGGCGATGCACGAGCAGCATCCCAGCACGAGCAGCCATTCAAGAACGCCAAAGTTCAGCAAAATATTCAGATACGAGCAGTCGACATACAAATACGTGTCGCCCGCAGTCGTGGCCGGTCCGTTTCCCTGCCAGACAATGTGCTTTCCGGCAAGAGACAGACCGTACTGATCGAACGCGGTGCGCGCATTGGCCAGACGGCCGGAAAGCAGTCCGTTCAGACTTTCCCAGAACGGCTGCCCGGGCGTATACGCCAGCATAAGTCCCAGCGCCACGATTGCCAGAACGACCGGCAAAAGCGCCAGACAGATTCCAAACCAGCGTTTATGCATGAACGAAAACCAGGCCGGATGCGACTGCAGCAGCCCAATCAGAATAAGCAGAAGCAGGGAAAGAAGAAACGCAAAGCGCGTATCGGTCAGGAAATAGAACAGAACGCTCATGCCCGCAAGCGCCATAAGCGCCGTCGTGTTGAGCGCGCGCAAATCGCAGAGCAGCAGCGCAATCAGAAGAAACAGAAAGAGAACCGGCGCTGTGCTGACCCACGCAAAGCCGAGGGCATGACGGGAACGCTCCGTATCCATGATCACATCGGGAAAGACGTGCAAAACGCTCAATGCGAGAACGAGCCCTAATACCGTAGTCAGCACGAGTAAATACACGCGCAGACCGCGCCGGAGGCTGAGGGAGCGAAACGCGAACAGATACAAGGTCAGAATCGCAAATTCTGTACTTCGCGAAAACAGAAAGACCAGAACGCTGACGATCAGAACCGTCCAGACGACGATGGGATTTTGCCGTCGCTTCGACAAGGTAAGACTGAGCAGCGCCGCGCCAAGCATCAGCACATAGCCTCCGTAGCGCAAAATCGTAAAGAACAGATCAAAGCCGCGCGAATACGAGGCGGCGCCCTGGGCCGATACGATCACGAAACCCATCCACGATGTGAAAAGGAAAAAAGTCAGAAGCAGTTCGAGAAGCAGGGAAGAATGGCGCAGAGAATACGCGATCAGACGATTGGCGCGCAATCGCTCTCTGAACAGGGAAAAAGACTGGGAAACGGTATGCATAAAGCGGCTCCTTTCGAAGAGATCGAAAAAAACGTTCTGCGCCAGTTCGGGGATGAATTTCTTCGAAAGAAAAGGGCAGAAACGAAAACGGGAAGCAGGATGGCATAAGCCTGTTGAAAAAAATATATCATTCTTTTTGCGTATTCCCCGGTTTCGACCGCCCGAGGGCATCTGTCGATGGAGTAAGAAAACAAAGGACAGCGCCAGAAAAACGCTAATCCGCGCGATCAGAACGCAAGCCAAAAAAGGCTGGGGAAAGGGGAAACCCGTCCGTGGGCGCACAGAAAAAACAGGCTCGCCATCCGGGCAGGAAAAGAATGATTCTGAGAATAGAGTAAGCCTGCTGTGACCCAGATCCGCTCAAAGCGCCTGCCTTGTTTGTGCAAACAGATCGTGCAACATGCGCGATTCGCATAAAGCCCGAAACCTATCGCTCTGAATACGGGACAAAACCATTAAAATCACGGAATTTACCCGGAAATATCTTGTTTTGCGCTTTCAAAACCCGATATTTACGCTATAATTTGCATTGTTAATTGCACAATGTTGCATAAAAACAGGTATGGAAAACGCATTGATGCAAACGAGGCATTGCACAGATCAGGAAAGAGAAAAAGGAGGCCCTATGAGCGAAAACAAAAAGCCGGTTTCGATCCAGATCGTCTCGCCGCTGAGCGGTACAGCCGTTCAGATTACGGAAGTGCCCGATCCCATCTTCTCCGGGAAGATGATGGGCGACGGCGCCGCGGTAATTCCGGATAACGGAACCATCGTTGCTCCCGTTGACGGCGAACTGACTATGATCGCACCGACCCTGCATGCGTACGGATTTAAAGCGGAGGATGGAACGGAAGTTCTGGTCCATGTCGGACTCGAAACCGTCGGACTGGACGGCGCTGCGTTCAAAGTTCTCAAGGAAGCCGGATCCAAGGTCAGAAAAGGCGAACCGGTTGCCGAGGTGGATCTTGAACTTCTCAAGTCGAAAAACCTCAACCCCATTACCGCCATCGTATTAACAAGCACCCCCAAAGACGCGGTAATCACCGTTCGGGAAGGCAAAGTCAAAGGCGGAGAAGAAACGATTCTCACCATTGAAGAACCGGCTAAAGAAGAAGCGCCGGAAGCCGACACAAAGCCGGCGTCTGGAAAAGACGAGAAAAAGGACGCTGAAAAAGCCGACAAAAAAGGGGATAAAACGGAAAACACGTCCAAGTCTTCCAAAGGCAAAGCGGATCAATCCGATTCGTCCAAAAAGAAAAAATTCAAATTCAAAATCAACTTCGACCTGCTTCAGAAATTCGGCAAGGCGCTGATGGTCGTCATCGCCGTGATGCCGGCAGCCGGTCTGATGATTTCCCTTGGCAAGCTGGTCGGCATGATGGCCGGCGATATTACCCTCGTCACCACGATTGGTATGGTCATGGAAAACATCGGCTGGGCCATCATTAACAACCTGCATCTGCTTTTCGCCGTCGCCATCGGCGGCAGCTGGGCGAAGGAAAGAGCCGGTGGCGCGTTCGCGGCGGTTATCGCCTTCATCCTGATCAACAACATCACCGGTCAGATTTTCGGTGTCACGACCGACATGTTAGCGGACCCGAATGCGATCACGCATACGCTGTTTGGACAGCCGATGCCCGTCGCCAACTACTTCGTCAACATTCTCGGCGCGCCGGCGCTGAACATGGGTGTGTTCATCGGTATGATTTCCGGTTTCGCGGGCGCCATCATTTACAACAAGTACTACAACTACCGCAAACTTCCGGATGCCCTGGCCTTCTTTAACGGCAAGCGCTTCGTACCGCTCGTTGTCATCGTATGGTCCGTCATCATCGCGCTGATTCTTTCGATTTTCTGGCCGATGGTTCAGCTGGGCATCAACAGCTTCGGAGAATGGATCGCGACGTCTTCGGAAACTTCGCCGATTCTTGCGCCGTTCATTTACGGAACGCTCGAACGTCTGCTGCTGCCGTTTGGTCTGCATCACATGTTAACGATTCCGATGAACTACACGTCGTTTGGCGGGACCTATGTCATTGCTACCGGCGCACAGGCGGGAACCGCCGTTTACGGACAGGATCCTCTGTGGCTGGCCTGGGTCAATGACCTCATCAACTATAAAAACGCCGGCAATATAGCAGCCTACAATGAACTGCTCACGACGGTTACCCCGGCACGTTTCAAAGTCGGCCAGATGATCGGTGCAACCGGTCTGCTGCTCGGTATCGCTCTGGCGATGTATCGCCGTGTCGATCCGGACAAGAAGAAAAAATACCGTTCCATGTTCATTTCCATCGTTCTCGCCGTCTTCCTGACCGGCGTTACCGAACCGCTGGAATTCATGTTCATGTTCTGCGCTATTCCTCTCTACATCGTTTACGCGATTTTGCAGGGCTGTGCGTTCGCGCTGGCGGGTATCTTCCATCTGCGTCTCCATTCCTTTGGAAATCTGGAATTCCTCATGCGTACCCCGATGTCCATTCAGGCGGGTCTTGGCGGCGATATCATCAACTTCATCATCGCTTGCATCGTCTTCTTCGGAATCGGCTACTTTGTCGCTTACTGGATGATCGGCAAGTTCAGCTACGCTACGCCAGGCCGCAACGGCAACTACACCACAGACGATGACGATACGAGCGCGTCTTCTTCGAGTTCTTCGGAGACGTCCAAGTCCGAAGGCGGCCAGTCGCAGCCGGAGCGAATCATTGCGCTGCTGGGCGGCCGCGACAACATCGTTCTCGTCGATGCCTGCATGACGCGTCTGCGCGTTACGGTAAAAGACGTGGAAAAAGTGGCGGATCTTCCGGCATGGAAAGCCGAAGGCGCCATGGGCCTGGTCAAAAAAGACAACGGCATTCAGGCGGTCTACGGACCAAAAGCCGACGTGCTGAAATCCGATATTAACGACATTCTCTAAACCTCCATCCGTATCTGCACACGCGGTCAGATCTGCCTCGCCTCCTCGAGGAGTCTGAGTTTACGAAAAGAGGACCGGCTGTATGGCCGGCAAGGGAAGAATCAAGGGAGCAGATCCATTGCGGCTGCTCCCTTTTTCACGGCTTTAGCCCGTTTCTTTTAAAGGCATCGACAAATTTTGTCGTCCTTGCGTTTCGATTCCCCTTTCGTCTTCTTACAATCGAAAGAGAAGAAGCGTCCTTACAGACTAGGAAATGCGAAGGCCAGAGCCGTCCAGAATTCACACCACGCAAAATTCCAGTCTGAATCTCTTGAAAAAATGGAAAGGAGAGAGCTATGAAACTGCTCACCCTCAATACGCATTCGCTTCAGGAAACAAACATGGCGCAAAAACAGGATCTCTTCTGCGCCTGGATTGAAAACGAACAGCCGGATATTATCGCCCTGCAGGAAGTCAACCAGAATATGGATGCTCCTGCGGCAGACGATCTTGTCTGCGCACTGGTCTGGAAGCCGGAACAGGCGATTCTTCGCGAAGACAACCACGGTCTGGCGCTGGCCAGACGGCTGGTCAAAGCCGGCCTCCATTACGAATGGGCCTGGCTGCCCATGAAAATCGGCTACGACCGCTACGACGAAGGGCTGGCTATTTTCAGCCGTAAGAAAATTTTGAAGACGGAAAATCTGCTGGCATCGAAAATCGATACGTATACGGATTTTCGTACCCGCCGAATTCTGGGCGTACAGACCGAAGACGGCTGGTTTTATTCCATCCACCTCTCCTGGTGGAACGATCCGCATGAACCGTTCGCTCTGCAGTGGCAGCGTCTTCTGCCCCAGCTGGAGAAACATTCGAAAGATTCGCCGGTGTATTTACTGGGCGATTTCAATTCGGATGCGTTTTTGCCGGGCGAATCGGCCGATCTCGTCCGCCAGAGCGGCTATTTCGATACGTACGTGCTGGCAAAAAAGAAAGATGCCGGCTATACGGTAGGCGGCGTCATTGACGGCTGGGAAAACCAGCCGCAAAGCGGTCCAAAACGGATCGATCAGATCTGGGCAGGCCATAAGGAAAACGTCACAGAAAGCCGCGTCGTCTTTAACGGAGAGAAGGAGCCTGTTCTTTCCGACCATTACGGCCTGCTCGTTGAAATTGACGACTCGCGCGGTGCGCACGAATAAAGCCGACAGGCGAAAACCGCCCGCAAAGCAGACACCAGAAAATTCATAAATCCAAAATCAAAAGCCGTTCGAACTTTACCGTCCCCTGAATTGGGGAGCGGGACGTTCGAACGGCTTTTTTGTGCGGTTTATATTTTTGGAGAAAATCAGGATTTGGCTGGAGCACAGCTTTCGCGCTCGACGAGCACGAACGGAACGAGGGTCTTGCTGGCCATGGACTGCGGCGTGCGCGCCCGTAAAATCGCCTGCGCGGCGGCTTCGCGGCCAAGCTGGAGCGGATGAACGTCGATGGACGTCAGACGCGGGGAGGTGAGCGTCGCGAAAATGGAATTGTTAAAGGAAACGATGGACAGATCGTCTGGAATGGAAAGGCCGGCTTCCGCGGCTTTCTGGCGAAGGGCCATCGCGTGCAGGTCGTCGCTTGTCACAAAGGCCGTTGGCCGTTTGTCTTTGGAAAGCGCGAGCAGGCGGCCGATTTCTTCAAGCCCTTCGGGATCGCCGTGTTCCATTTCGATCAAATGCATGTTTTGCGCCTCGATGCCAGCCTGCTGAAGAAAGAGAAGCACACCGTTTTTGCGCGATGCAGAAAACAGATGCTCGAACGGGGAGCCGATAAACGCGAAGCGGCGATGGCCAAGCCCATACAAATAGCGTGCAGCGCTGCTGCCGGCTTCGATGTTGTCGTTGTCGACGCTGACGGTCTGCGAACTGCGGCTTTGCGGAGAGCCGATCAGCACGTAGTCGTAGCCTTCTTCGGTCAGCTTGTCGACGATGGGATCATCGGCGCGGGAAAACAGAAGAATGAAGGCGGAAAGGCGGCTGCTCGCGGAAAGGGAAAGGATCGCTTCGATGACTTCCTGATCATCCCGGCCGGTTAACAGTAAGGAGACCGCTTCGTTCTGGTTGCAGTACTCGCTGATGCCGCGGATGACTTCCAGAAAGAACGGGTTGTTGTACGTATCCGCAGCGGAAGGCGGAAGAATGATGCCGACTTCGACAAGCGGCTTGTTCTGGACCAGCGTTGAAGCGCTTGCTGGTGCGGAGTAGCCGACTTTTTCCATGGCTTTGCGCACCTTTTCCTTGGTGGTCTCCGAAATGGCCGGATTGTTTCGAATGGTGCGGCTGACGGTCGAGGCGGAAACGCCGGCGACGCGGGCAACATCGCGTATCGTTACGGACATGAAAAAATCCCCTTTCCAAAGCGAAATCTTCTGTTTCACGACAATTGCACACAACGAATACAGAAAGCGTTTGATCTGCGATAAACAAAGCCTTTTTACGCTGTGCAAATATGCATCATTATGCAACAAAATGCGCCAAAGGAAAAGACGGGCAGGAAGACTCCGCCCAATTCTTCAGGCATTTTTCAAGTGTTGACCGTCTGGTTTTCCGGCGAAACCAAGGGCGCTTTTCCGGCTTTTTCTCAAGAAAAGAGTGATCGTTATCTTCGTTCAAATATCCTGAAACGGATAAACACAATCGCAAAAAGAAACCCGGCGAGAAAAAACGCCAGCGGGACGGCTTGTGTCCAGCGACCCTGAATCCGCAGCGTTCGCCTCGGGCATCTGCCGGCTTGCCTGCGGCTCGCGTCGGATAATACAGGTATGGACTATCCACAGGATCTGATCGGAGAACTGGTCGAAAACGATAAGGATGAACGGGAAGAATCGCTGCGCGTCGGCCTGCTTTTAACGCTTGGTATCGGCATTCTCAACGCCTGCACGTACGTGACGCGCGGGCATGTTTTCGCGAGCAGTCAGAGCGGCAACCTGCTCTATTTAGGACTCGATCTGGCCAAAGGCGAATTTGGCAACGTGACCAAGTATCTTTTTCCGCCGCTGATGTTTGCGGCTGGAATTGTCATTGCCGAACATTATCACGACAAGCCGGGGTATCGGCAATGGCGAAGAATTCAGTTTCTGATCGAAATCGTTCTGATCATTGTCGCCACGTTTCTTCCGGATTCCTGGAACGCACTGGCCAATCCGATTTTCGGCTTGTGCTGCGGACTGCAGACGATTATTTTCAAGCGGATTCGAAGCAATCCGATGGCGACGGTCGTCATCAACAGCGGCTTTCAGAACACGTTTGTGCACCTGACACGGTATTTGCAGAAAAAGGATAGGGAAGACGCGTTTCGCGCGCTGCTCTATTTTGTTCTGGTCATTTCCTACTTTCTCGGCATCGTGATCGGCGCACTGCTCTGTCCGTATCTCAATCATTATGTTTCGCTGATCAGCGCTGGACTGCTGCTGATCTGTCTGTTTATTGCGCTGCCTGCCCATTTGGATTCGGACGAAAAGAGCTCTGATTCATCGGTCGACAACCCGGACAAGGCAGGAACGGCTGCGTCAAAGCCTGAAAAAGAAAACGGACAAAATTCGAAGAACAATAGAAGTTTCAAAAACGAGGACACGGTTTGGAAGCGTTGAATTTCAAAATCCGTGTCTTTTTATCGCGTAAGTAATACGAATCGTTTTACTCTTCGCAAGAAAACCTCTTTTTTCGGGCCGTCAAGAGGAATTTTCAGAAAAATGCCGGGAAATATTCTCGTTTTCATGCATTTTTTCAGAAAGAGAAACAAATCGGTTTCAATGGATTGAATTCGAAAATGGAATGGGTAGAATACGGAATATCAAATCAGTGATCGGAAATAGTACCTGCAGAAAGGTCCAAAGAGAGCTTCGGCCTGGTGAAACGAAGCGTCCGGAATGCAGCGAACGTGCCCGTGAGTGGAACCGCGACAGAAATCGAGCTGTTCCCGCGACCCGGCGTTATGGGAGAGTGTCCTCTTCAAGAAAGAGGGAAGACAGGTGGTACCGCGATCCTTATCGTCCTTTCATTCGAAAGGACGTTTTTTTTGGAAGGGGCGATTTCATGCAGGAAGACCGACGATGCCTGAATTCAGGCCGGCGAAAGGCTGACACACACTGAGAAACAGCCATTCGCCGCATACATACGCACAGCTTAGAACAAGATCCGAAACGAAAAATCCATACATACATAAACGTTTAAATCTGCTGGATCTTCTTCTCATTCTTTCTCAGACCATTCAAAAGCGAAAGCGAACAAGGAGAAAAATCATGAGCAACCTGCATAACGAAAACAAAACGTATAAGAAAATCGTCCTCGCCTATTCCGGCGGTCTGGATACTTCCGTTCTGATCCCCTGGCTGAAAGAACATTACGGCAACTGCGAAGTCATCGCGGTATCCGGCAACGTCGGACAGGGCGGCGAACTCGACGGCCTCGAAGAAAAAGCGCTCAAGACCGGCGCCTCCAAACTGTATATTGAAGATCTGACCGACACCTTTGTAGACGACTACATCGTACCGTCCCTCAAAGCCGGCGCGAGCTACGAACAGTACTTGCTGGGAACGTCTTTCGCAAGACCGATCATCGCCAAACGGATTGTGGAAATCGCCAAAGCCGAAGGCGCCGATGCCATCTGCCACGGCTGTACCGGTAAAGGAAACGACCAGGTTCGGTTTGAACTGGCCATCAAGGCGTTCGCTCCGGAAATCGATATTATCGCTCCATGGCGGTTCTGGGATCTGAACAGCCGGGAAAAGGAAATCGCCTACGCCGAAGCGCATAACATTCCTCTGAAAATCAGCAAGGAAACCAACTACTCCAAAGATAAAAACCTCTGGCATCTGTCCCATGAAGGTCTGGACCTCGAAGATCCGGCCAACGAAGCTCCAATCAACAAACCCGGCTTCCTCGAAATGGGTGTATCCCCCGAAATGGCTCCGGATACGCCGACCAATGTCACCATCCATTTTGAAAAAGGCGTACCGACCGCTCTGGATGGCGAAGAAATGAGCGCCAAGGACATCATCCTCAAGCTCAACGAAATCGGCGGCGCCAACGGCATCGGCATTCTCGATATCGTTGAAAACCGTCTGGTCGGCATGAAATCGAGAGGCGTATACGAAACGCCGGGCGGATCCATTCTGTATAAAGCCCACGACAAGCTCGAGGAAATCACCCTCGACAAAAACACCAAGCATTTCAAGGAAATCGTCGCGCAGAAATTCGGCGAACTCGTCTACGACGGCCTCTGGTTCACCCCGCTGCGCAAAGCGCTGAGCGCCTTCGTCGATTCCACGCAGGAAACCGTAACCGGCGACGTTACGCTCAAACTCTACAAAGGTAACATGATTCCGGTATCAGTAACATCCCCGTATTCCCTCTATAACGCAGGCATGGCCACCTTCGATGAAGATGACTGCTACGACCAGAGCGATTCCGCCGGCTTCATCAACCTCTTCGGTCTGCCGATCGCGGTAAGAGCCATCAACGACAAGCAGCTCGCAAAGGAAACTGGAGAACATTTCTCCAGTGTGGAATAAATGAGTAAGCTCTGGGCGGGTCGGATCTCCAAGGAAACCGACGCGGACGCCAACGACTTCAACAGTTCCATTTCTTTTGATTCCCGGCTGTATCCCCAGGACATTCTTGGAAGCCTGGTGCACAGCTGCATGCTCGAAAAACAGGGCATTCTCACGTACGAGGAAAAGCAGGACATTCATCACGGCCTGCTCGATCTTCTCAACAAAATGAACAGCGGTCAGGTGGAATTTTCCAGCCAGTATGAAGACATTCACACATGCGTGGAACAGCTGCTGACGGCCGCCATCGGCGACACCGGCAAAAAGCTCCACACCGGACGCAGCCGCAACGATCAGGTCGCACTCGACATGCGTCTGTATGTTGTCTCCAAAGCCGAAGAAATTCACGACACGCTGCTCAATCTGATTTCGGTTCTGGCCGATCTGGCCGCCGAATACGCCGATACGCTCGTACCCGGCTATACCCATCTTCAAAGAGCGCAGCCCATCACCTTCGGGCACACGCTCATGGCCTACGCCAACATGTTCCGCCGCGACGCGCTCCGTCTGGAAAACGCGCTGGACGTCATGGACGAATGTCCGCTGGGCGCCGGCGCTCTGGCTGGAACGACGTTCCCGCTCGATCGGGAATTTACCGCCGCACATCTTGGCTTTTCCAAGCCGATGTCCAACTCGATCGACGCGGTCAGCGACAGGGACTTCTGCATTGAATTTTTAAGCGATCTTTCCATCCTCATGATGCACATGAGCCGTCTGAGCGAAGAAATGATTCTCTGGAGCTCCTGGGAATTCAAATTCATCGAACTCGACGACGCCTATTCCACCGGCAGCTCGATCATGCCCCAGAAGAAAAATCCGGACATGTGCGAACTGATCCGCGGCAAAACCGGCCGGGTTTACGGCGATCTGATCGGTCTGCTCACGGTCATGAAAGGTCTGCCCCTCGCCTATAACAAGGACATGCAGGAAGACAAGGAAGCCGTCTTTGACGCCGTTGATACCGTCGAGATGTGCCTGAAAGTTCTGCCTGGCATGTTAAAGACGATGCGCGTACGCAAGGACAAGATGAAACAGGCCGCCAGTGCCGGATTCATCAACGCAACGGAATGCGCTGACTACCTCGCCAAAAAAGGCATGCCCTTCCGGGATGCCTACAAACTGACCGGTACGCTCGTCGCTGACTGCATCGACAAGGGCCTTACCCTCGATCAGGTCAGCCCCGACGATCTCGAAAAGCTCTGCGATCTGTTTGACGAAGACTTTTATCAGGCGATCGATCTCGACAAGGCTGTAGCCGATCGGAAAGTGTACGGCGGTCCGTGCAAGGAAAACGTGCTCGACCAGTCCGCCAAAGCCAAGGAATTTGTCGCCGCGCACAAAACGTCCAAAGTCAGAACTTCGAAATAATTCCAGACCGAGCGAAAGCCGTCAAAGGAAAAAGACGCGCTTCTTCTGGAAAGGAAATGTTTACGCCAGACCGCCGCGCCAGTAGGAAACTTGTCGCGGCGGTCGACGTTTCCGATGATTTTTCCTCTCCATCCAACCGCTGCGTGCCGCCTGTCTTTCGATATCTTTCCATATATATCGGAAGCAGAAAGAAGGATATAGAAGGATATAGATATAAAGGATACAGAAGGATATAGATATATAGGAAGAACAGGGAAGAGCTCGAACGCCTGGCAGAAAAGAGTCCGGACAGGCAGGATTCCATCCCCGCAAATTCACCTGAAAAGTGCAGGAAAAACGGGAAAAAGACAGCCCATACAGAACCGGTGAAATCCCGCAAAACAGGAATATATATGTCTCCTTTGAAAAAGCGGATGTTCACAAAATGCATAGGCCGGTATTCTGAGCAGGGAAAAAGATAAAAAACAGTACGTGTATGAAAAAACCAAAAATTTACATCGATGGCCAGGCCGGAACGACCGGGCTGCAGATTAAGGAGCGGATTTTAAACCGCGACGATCTGGAACTGCTGACCATCGCCGAAGACAAACGAAAAGATCCCGGCGAACGCCGGCGTCTGATGGAAAAAGCCGATCTGGTCTTTCTCTGCCTGCCCGATGCGGCAGCGATCGAAGCCGTTTCGCTGATGGAAGGACTCGATACCCGAATCATTGACGCCTCCACCGCGCATCGCACTTCGCCCGACTGGGCGTACGGCTTTCCGGAACTTTCGGCCGCGCATAAAGCAGCCATTCAGAGCGCGCAGAAAGTGGCCAATCCCGGATGCCACGCCAGCGGCTTTATCGCTCTGGTTTATCCGCTCGCCAGATCCGGACTGCTCAATCTGGACAGTCAGCTGAAGTCCTTTTCGCTGACCGGCTACAGCGGCGGCGGAAAATCGATGATCGCCGCTTACGAAAACGAAAAAGAAGACGAAATGAACAGCCCGAAGCCCTACGCTTTAGGACTTGCCCATAAGCACATTCCAGAAATGAAAGCCGTCTGCGGTCTGCAGCAGACCCCGCTTTTTGTACCGATCGTCGATGACTATGAAAAAGGCATGCTCACCCAGGTCTTTCTCGGCAAGGACGATCTGACCAAATCTGTCAGTCTGCAGGAACTGCTCGATCTGTATAAAAACTGGTACGGCGATTCCCAGATTCAGGTCGGCGATCCGCAAGGCGCGCTGTTCTCGAATACGCTGGCCGGAAAAGACGGCATGGAAATTTTTGTCAACGGATCTTCGGAAACCGGCTATGTGCTCAGCGCCCGCTTTGACAACCTCGGCAAGGGGGCGAGCGGTGCCGCGGTTCAGAACATGAACCTCATGCTTGGCCTGGACGAATACAAAGGCCTGCATCTTTAAGAAAAACGCGAAATCCGATACGGATTTCGTTTCCATATATTTCCAGATACTGGAGAACTGCGAAGAAGGGATAAACATGAAGGAAAGTCGCAAAGGAATTACCGCAGCCGCGGGATTTCAGACCGGCGCAATTCACTGCGGGCTGCGCAATAATCCGCAGAAAAAGGAACTCGCGCTGATCGTGTCCGAAACCCCGTGCACAGCTGCGGCGGTTTACACCACCAATCAGGTGAAAGCCGCGCCGCTGCTGCTCAACATGCAGCATCTGGCCAGCGGAACGGCACAGGCCATTACCGTCAACTCGGGCAATGCCAACGCCTGTGCGCAAAACGGTGCCGAAAACGCGCTGCGTCAGGCCCAGGCCGCTGCTGCAAAACTCGGTCTGAAAACCGAAGACGTTCTGGTCGCTTCGACCGGCGTCATCGGCGTCGAACTGCCGATCGAAAAAATTGAAGCCGGTACCGAAAAAATCGTGCTGGGCTATGACTCTACCGACAGCGCGAAAGCGATCATGACGACCGATACCCGCGTGAAGGAATACGCGGTGGAATTTGAACTCGACGGAAAAACCGTCTATTTAGGCGGCATCGCCAAAGGATCCGGAATGATCCATCCCAATATGGGAACGATGTTATGCTTCCTGACCAGCGACGCAAAGATCGCTTCGCCTATGCTGGACAAAGCGCTGCATGATGTGGTGAAAAAGACGTTTAACCGGATCAGCGTCGATGGCGACACGTCCACCAACGACATGTGCATCGTTCTGGCTAACGGCATGGCCGGCAATGCCGAAATTACCGAAGAAAATGAAGACTACGCGATCTTCAAGCAGGCGCTCTTTGACGTCATGCAGAAGCTGGCGATCGCGATCGCCAAGGACGGCGAAGGCGCCAGCCGCCTGATTACGGTCGAAGTCAGAACCGCAAAAACCGAAGAGCAGGCCGAAACGCTCGCCCGTTCGGTGGCCTGCAGTTCGCTGCTCAAAGCCGCCATGTTTGGCAAGGACGCCAACTGGGGCCGCGTGATCTGTGCCATGGGCTACTCCAAAGCGCAGTTTGATCCGTCTCTTGTCAGCATTTCCTTCGCGTCGAAAAACGGCGAAATTCTGGTCTGCGAAAACGGCAAGGGCCTTGATTTTGACGAAGACAAGGCGCTTCACATTCTTGAACCCGATGAGATCGTCATTCTGATCGATCTGCACGAAGGAAAAGAGAGCGCGACGTGCTGGGGATGCGATCTCACGTACGAATACGTACACATCAATGGAGACTACCGCTCATGATGAGCGCGCAGATCCGCGCCGCCATTCTTTCGGAAGCCCTGCCGTACTTAAAGGAATACAACGGCGAAATTGTGGTGGTGAAATACGGCGGCAACGCCATGATTGACGAAGAACTCAAAAAGGCCGTCATTCAGGATGTGCTCATGCTGCACCTGGTCGGCATTCATGTGGTTCTCGTTCATGGCGGCGGACCGGAAATTTCAAAAATGTTAAAGAAAACCGGCATCGAATCCCGCTTTGTCAACGGGCTTCGATATACCGGCGAAGATACGATGGGCATCGTGCAGATGGTCCTTTGCGGCAAGGTGAACAAGGATCTCGTTTCCCTGCTCGAAGGCAAGGGAATCGGTCTTGGCGGCATGGACGGCAATCTGTTTCAGGCCGTTCCGCTCGACCGGGATGAATACGGCTATGTCGGGGAAATCAAAGCCGTCAACAGTCAGATCGTCCGTGATCTCATTCACGGCGGCTACATCCCCGTCATTTCCTCGGTGGCTGCCGGTCTGAACGATCTCAACAGCTACAACATCAACGCGGACACCGCCGCCAGCTGTCTGGCCGGCGCACTCCATGCCAAAAAGCTGATTTTACTGACCGACATTTCCGGTCTGCTGGCGGATCCCAGCGATCCGGACAGCCTCATTCCGGCCCTGAAAGTTTCGCAGGTGCCGGCAATGCTGGCAACCGGCGCGGTTTCGGGCGGCATGATTCCGAAAGTGGACTGCTGCGTGGAAGCCGTACGGCAGGGGGTTCAGCGCGCCAGCATTATCGACGGCCGCATTCCCCATTCCATTTTGATTGAACTGCTGACCAACGAAGGCATCGGAACGATGTTCTCCCAGGAAGAGGTGTAAAGATGAGCGATACCCAGACCATCATCGAAACAGAATCGACCCATTTCATGAATACGTACGGCCGCTTTCCCATCGTGCTCGACCACGGCGAAGGCTGCCTTCTCTACGATCTTGACCAGAACGAGTACCTCGATCTGAATTCCGGCATCGGCGTCAACTGCCTCGGCCACAATCATCCCGCACTCGTAAAAGCCATTGCCAATCAGGCGGGAACCCTGATGCAGGCCAGCAACCTGTACTATACAAAGCCGCTCGTCGACGCCGGACAGAAGCTCGTTAAGCTTTCCGGCCTGAAGAAAGTCTTCTTCGCCAACAGCGGTGCGGAAGCCAATGAAGGCGTCATCAAGACCGCCCGCAAGTACAGCATCGATACATACGGCGATCCAAAGCGTGTACAGATCATTACGCTGAACAATTCCTTTCACGGACGCACGATCGCCACGCTCGAAGCGACCGGTCAGGATAAATTTCACCAGAACTTCTACCCGTTTACCGCCGGCTTCAAATACGTCGACGCCAACGATCTGGCGGCGATGGAAGACGCCATGGACGACACGGTATGCGCCGTGCTGATGGAACTCGTTCAGGGCGAAAGCGGCGTTCGCCCGCTCGATGCCGGCTACGTCAAAGCTGTCGAAGCGTTATGCAAGGAAAAAGATATCCTGCTGATCATTGATGAAATCCAGACCGGCGTCGGCCGTACGGGAACCTTCTTCTCGTATGAGCAGTATGGCATTCAGCCTGATCTTGTCTCGTGCGCCAAAGGCCTTGGCGGCGGCGTGCCGACCGGCGCGTTTCTTGCCGGCGAAAAAGCCGCCGATATTTTGCAGCCCGGCGATCATGGAACGACCTTTGGCGGAAACGCACTGGCCATGGCTGCAGCCAACGTGGTCCTCGACCAGGTCGGCGATTCCGCATTTTTAGCCGATGTGAAACGCAAGGGCGATAAATTCATGCAGGCCATTTCAGCGATCGATTCCGATCACATTCAGGACGTGCGCGGCATGGGACTGATGATCGGCATTGAAGTCGGACCCGAAGCCATTGCCGACGATCTTGCGAAACTTCGTGAAAAAGGCCTTCTCGCTTTAAAAGCCGGCGCAGGAACCATCCGCCTGCTGCCGCCGCTCATTATTTCGGATGAACAGATTGACCAAGCCGTCAACGTGATGAAAGAGGTACTCGCATGAACCATCTGTTAAAACTCCAGGACTTATCCGCTGAAGAAATCGTTCGGATCCTCGATCTGGCCGACCAGCTCAAATACGAAAAGAAACACGGCATTGAACATCCTTACTTAAAAGGAAAAGCCGTCGGACTCATTTTCCAGAAATCGTCCACAAGAACCCGCGTTTCCTTTGAAACCGGCGTCCATCAGCTCGGCGGACAGGCGCTGTTCCTGTCTTCCAACGACTTGCAGATCGGACGCGGCGAACCGGTACAGGATACAGCCCGCGTGCTTTCCCGCTATCTCGACGGTATCATGATTCGTACGTACGAGCAGAAAGAAGTCGAAGATCTGGCTGAATATGGATCCATCCCCATTATTAACGGTCTGACCGACTACTGCCATCCTTGCCAGGTGCTCGCCGATCTGATGACGATCCGCGAAAAGTTCGGCAAGTTTGAAGGCCTGAAAATGGCGTACATCGGCGACGGCAACAACATGGCCAACTCGCTGATCGTCGGCGGTCTGAAGATGGGCATGGACGTCGCGTGCGCTTCGCCTAAAGGCCATCAGCCCGATCCAGCCGTTCTGGAATTCGCGAAGGAATTCCCGGGCAAGTTTACGCTGACTGAAGATCCAAAAGAAGCCGTCAAGGACGCGGATGTCGTCTTTACCGACACCTGGGCGTCGATGGGCATGGAAGCCGAAAAGGAAGAGCGCATGAAGCTGTTCCAGGGCTATCAGGTCAACGACGAACTGCTCGAACTCGCCAAGAGTCCGGTTATGATCCAGCACTGCCTGCCGGCGTACCGCGGTCAGGAAATTACCGAAAAAGTTTTCGAAGAACACGCGGACGAAATCTTTGAAGAAGCCGAAAACCGTCTCCATGCGCAGAAAGCCGTCATGGTTCTGCTCATGAAAGACGAATAGGCTGCCGGCTTTCGAATCGGTACAAACCGCAGATTTCCTTTACAAACCGCGAAACGATACGCGATTTCAGCAGAACACCCATACTTGTACTGCCGCTGCGCGATCCATATCCACAGGCTTTCGCTTTTGCCGGATGAATCGACTCCATACTCCTTTCCAGACGCCTTTCTGGCCGCTTTGGTTTTAAAACGGATTTCCCGGCAAAACACAAAGTCAGGTACCCCAAAAGGTTTTCCGCATGTCTTTACCCTGGACATGCAGAAAACCTTTTTTCGCTGGATCCGTTTTCCCGAAGAACGAGGCAAAAACAGGGGAGGGACGCGAAAAAAAGGGACAGAATGCCCGCTTCAGGACTACGCTGAACGCGGGAGAATTTCGTGAAGACGTGAAACGCGAAACGCGCAAAGAAGAAAAATGAAGAAAAAAAGAGGAGGCGCAAAAAATGATGAAGGCAGAAAAGCATACAGACGAGATCCGAATGATTTTCTTTGATATTGACGGCACGCTGATCGACATGAATACGAAGGTGATCAGCCCCCGCACCGTTGAAGCGCTTTGCCTGCTCCAAAAGGAAGGCGTTCGTATCGCCATCTGTAGGGGCCGCTCGCCCATGCAGATTCCAAAGTTTGAAGGCGTAGAGTTTGATGCCCTGCTTTCTTTTAACGGCTCTTACGCGACCGATCGGGACGGTCAGGTCATCTGTTCCTCGCCGCTCGATCCCGATGATGTGGAAACAATTCTGGCCAATACGCAGGCTATTGGACGCCCCGCTGCGCTGGCGACAACCGAAGAAATTATGGCCAACGGCACCGACCAGGATCTGAGCGATTACTACGCCATCAGCAAAGCCCGTCTGATTCCCGATCCGGACTTTGACAAACACCGTAAAGGCAAGTGTGTCTATCAGATCATGACGGGCGGACGCAAGGACGAATACGACTCCATTATGAAAAACACGAAAAACGCCAGAGTGATGGCGTGGTGGGACCGGGCGATCGACATCATTCCGGCAAGCGGCGGAAAAGGCGTCGGCGTCCAGAAGGCGCTCGATCATTACGGTCTGACCAGAGAACAGGCGGCTGCCTTTGGCGACGGGGACAATGACCGGCTGATGCTGGAAGCCGTAGGACTTGGCGTCGCCATGGCTAACGGCTCTCCCTCGCTTAAAGTGATTGCGGAGGATATCTGTCCGAGCGTGGAAGAAGACGGCATTTACCAGTACTGCGTCGCACAGGGCTGGATCCATCCGGAAACCGGGGATGCCAAAGTCTGATCCGACCGGCTCTGTTTTCACTCTGCGTTATTAAGAACAGACGAAGAAAAACCAAAACGCATCCGGATTGTAAAAATCTGGATGCGTCGTTCTTTTCCGTGGTGAAGAAGAAACAGATCCCCTGAAGTAAGAAAAAAGTCAGATTTGGATCCGTCCTATACGTCGATTTCGCGATCCTGCAGGCTCTGGAGGGCGGCTTTCTCCTGGTCAAAACGAAGAACGCCTTCCAGGATGTATTCCATCAGATGCTGCTGGTCTTCGTCGAGCCGGCTGATCAGCAGCAGAAGCGTCTGACTGCGTCCGGATTTACCCGCGCCGGTCAGCAGAAAATCACAGGAGACGCCAAAAGCCTCGCTGAGTTTAATCAGCGTTTTCAGCGAAGGGGAAGAGAGCCCCCGCTCCAGATTGGAAATATACTGGGTATTGACGCCGATAATATCCCCCAGAGCTTCCTGGGTATAGCCTTTTTTCTTTCGACACTCGTAGATCCTTTTGCCAATTTCAATGCTGAGTTCATCTTTTTCTTTTTTCATAAAATCAACCCGTATAAACCGCGCCGAGCCGAACAGATGAAGGATCGCATAGCCGTCTCGATTAACTGGAAGCGCATGATGATTCCATTGTAATTAGCATAAGATGAATAAAACACAACCCAGAAGTGGATAAAAACTAGAACTATAAGAATTAGATTCTCCTTTAATGCGTTGCGTTTTCAACCTTTTTGGATGGTTCTGTGTCCGCTGGCAGGTTCCCGGACGGAACAGCAGTCCGGCTGCTGAAAAGCGTGAATTCAGAATTCAGAAAAAAGCCGGATTCTCTTCATTGAAAAACAAAGAGGATCCGGCTTTGTAATGCGGGGGATTTTCCTGGAAAAGGGGGCAAAAGCGATGGGGGAGAGAAGGTCGGTGTTTGAAATCGAAGCTTCGCTTCAGTCTTTGGCCGCAAAAATCGCCTTGCGAATTTCCAGAAGAAGGAGAACCAGGCTGACGCCCAGAACAATGTGGCCGATACCGGCAATGCCGGAAATGGCGGCGCTTGCGCCGTGTGAGAGCGGCGTGCTGAACACCTGGAGTGTGCCGCGCACCAGCATCATAATTTCGGTCAGAATCAGACCGAGGTTGTAGGCAAGAATGATGTGATCGGTCTTCTTTGTCGTAAAGGCGAAGTTCTTTTCCAGCAGGACGAGAAACAGGAACATCGCCATCCCTAACATAAAGAAATGGGGATGGACGACGGAAAGCATCGTCTTGCCGGTATAGCCGACAAACTTGGGCAGTTCGCGGAAATAGACACCGCCGACCATGGCCAGAAGCGCATAGACCAGAGCGGTATTCATGTACTTTTTCATGGATTGTTTCATACTCGCGTTTTCCTTTCTTCGCTTTACGCGTTTAAGCCGAGGCTTTCTGGGATTTCTTCATCGCGCTATAGCCGATCAGAACGGTCCAGACATACGCGCATGTCTTCGGGATCATTAACATGCCGATCGCTGGAACTTTCGAGGCGAACAGTACAACGGGAATGTAGAAGGCAAAACTCAGAACGATCGTCAGCCACATCCATTTAAACGCCTTGTCCTTGGCGGCTTTGGCACTGCGATAAAACAGAACGATCATGAGCAGACCGAGCAGCGCGAACGGGATGTTGCGGTAAATGCCCCAGGAGAGCGGCTCATGCGTGGATGTCCACGCGTTTTGGGGGAAGAGGCAGAGCGCAATCCGAATGATGGCCAGACACCAGACGATAATCGTCAGGTTCTGCGTATGTTTTGGGTGATAGCGCTCCTTCCAGACGGAATAAAGCAATACGTAAAAAATGGTCATCGTAATGGATGTGATGAGCTTTCCGATGCCCAGCGCGGCGGTGTAGTGATCCAGACCGGTGGTACAGAGAGCGACCATACGCGGAACGAGATGGAACGCGTCGCCGCATCCCAGAATAACGGCCATCCATCCAAAGAGACGGTATTGTTTCACACCCTTGCAATCGCGAATCATTAAAATGCCGAGGGTGATGACGGTAAACAGATAAACCACATCAAACAGGGTTTCCAGAATAGCCTGCATAGTAAGACTCCTTTCACGATCAGACTTTCCAGAACTAAATGTACGCTATGTAAGCGGCAGAGAAGATCGATGCGCCCAGATAATGTGAACAATGTTCACTTTTGACAAAAAAATTGTTCTGAGGCAGGAAGGCCTCAGAACAGAAGCCGGTCGGCGGCGGTCAGAATCAGGGAAGGATCGTAGTTTTCCTCAACAATGGAAGCCAGAAGCAGGGAAAACAGAATCTGCGCTGCCTGTTCCGACGAGAACGCAGGGTCGAATCGGTTTGCGGAAATAGAGGGGTCCTTTTCGATCGTCTGCGTGATCGTACGGACGATCTGCTTCCAGGTCCTTCGCATGAAGACGGAGCTTTCCTGCCGTTCGTTGCTGGCGATCAGGCGGGCGTGCATGGTCGCAAAGCCTGGATACGTATGAAAGACGTCTTCCATCTGCGCATACCATTGCTTCAGCAGGGCCTTCAAGTCGTTCTGTTTCAGAAAGCCTTCAGGTAAATGGAAAATTTCCTTCCATATGCTGATGACGGTGGCGCTGACCAGATCGCTTTTCGAAGGAAAGTAATGGTAAAGACAGCCGACCGAAACCTGGCAGGCGCTCGAAACGTTCCGAATGTTTAAATCGTTCCAGCCCTGTGTCGAAGCCATACGACGACACGTTTTCAGAATTTCTTCCTTGGACGTTGCAGCGGGTTTCATTGCACTCTCTCCTTTCCTTTTGCTTTTCGGATCTCGTTTCTGGTCTCTCTCGGATCTCATTCGCGGTCGTATCCCTGGCGTAAGCCAGTCAGGCGGGAGATCTCCAGTTACTGTGATTATAAAACAGGAAAAAAGCGAAACGCATCTCGATCGAGACACGCTTCGCTCTGGCTTTTTTCAATACACGAAAAGATACAGAAGCAGATCGAGCAGAACGGCCGCCAGTACGCTGACGATAACGGGCTTTTTACGATAGGCGCAGAGCACGGCGATCGCGCCGCCGCCCACCCCGATCAGAATGTGCTTTGGATCTGTCTCCAAAATTCCGGGAAAGATCAGCGAAGCCATGACCGTATACGGCAGCAGCTGCAAAAAGATTTTGCCTTTGGAAGAAAAATGAATTTTCGAGACGAGCAGAGCCGGCACGAGACGCGGAATCATCGTGGAGAGCGAAAGCAGAACGGTCAGCAGGAAGAAATTCATACGTCTTCCTCCTTTACAAAGAGCAGACCGATCAGCGCGCCGGCCAGCGAACCGATGACAATATTCCATCTGCCCTCAATATAGACGCTCGCCAGCCAGGAAAAGAGCGCCGCCGCAAGAACCGGAATCCAGAGACGGGCATGCTTTTGCAAGGAAGGCGTCAGCAGCGCCAGAAACATCGCCGGCATGGCGATGGCGAACGCCGCGGTTAAGACGGGCGGGAAAAAGGCGCAGAGTACGGCGCCCAGCGCGGTTCCGACCCACCAGGAAAACCAGGCGCCAAAGGCCAGACCGCCAAAAAAGGCCGGCGTGATTTTCGAATGATCCTGCGTTGTAAACATGGCGAACACTTCGTCGGTCACACCGAGCGAAAGCACACAGCGCAGCCACAGCGGCGCTGTTTTCAGATCTTCCATGACGACCATGCTCATGATGATATGGCGCAGATTCATGACGAAAACGGAAATGACAATCGTCCAGAGCCCCGCGTTCTGTGCCAGCATCGACGCCGTCGTCATCTGTCCCGCGCCCGTATAGACGAACAGGGACAGTGACAGCGTCTGCCAGAAATTCATGCCTGCCGTCTGCGCCATGCCCGCGTAGGCGATGGCAACTGGAATATACCCCAGCATAATCGGCACGCTGGCCAGAAAGCCCGCTCGAAACGCGCCTTTGGACTTCGCGGCCGATGCCGGCTGGTTCTGGCATGCAGATGTCCTCTGGAGCTGTTCAGCCTCTTTGGATTCCTTCATGAAACTATCCTTTCTTTCCAATCGATCGCCTTTTATCGAGCGCCGTCTGGGCTTGTCTTGATCTGGCGATCCGGTTTTCTTTCTTATTCATTTCGCTTATTCTTTCCGATGTCACGCCAGCTTGAAAACCGTATGAAAGCGCGGAAAAAAATGAAAAATTTGTGGAATAGAAAAAAGATATGACATG
This sequence comes from Allobaculum fili, assembly GCF_020969955.1. Classification (NCBI taxonomy): domain Bacteria; kingdom Bacillati; phylum Bacillota; class Erysipelotrichia; order Erysipelotrichales; family Erysipelotrichaceae; genus Allobaculum; species Allobaculum fili. The sequence goes on from NZ_JAHDSX010000001.1 coordinate 123,455, forward strand.
TTTCCCGACCTGCTCAATTGGGAGGCGTCATATCTTTTCCTTTGGAAGAATTTTGATTTGAGATTGTCTGGTTCTAAAGCCTTTTTAATTCAATCGGGCACTCTGACGCGCGTCTTCTTTGGCTTCTTCTACCCATTTGGCCAGCTCTTCATCGGTCGCCAGAACGTAATGCGTTCCGTCGATGTGCTGCTTCTTGCCTTTGGTGTAGTCGACGCCCATCGCGTCGGCATCGTAGGTGAGCGCCACGCGTTTCTTTTCGATGACCGGGTTTGGTTCCGGGTTGGCGGAAAGAAGGGAGCGGGTGTACGGATGAACTGGATGCGTGAAGATTTCATCCGTTGTACCGGTTTCGACCAGATGGCCCTTATGCATAACGCCGATGCGGTCGGAAATGTATTTGACCATGCTCAGGTCGTGGGCGATGAACAGGAACGCCGTGTTGGTTTCCTTCTGAATTTTTTTCATCAGGTTGACGACCTGCGCCTGAATGGATACATCGAGCGCGGAAATCGCTTCGTCGGCGATGATCAGCTTCGGGTCCATGATCAGCGCGCGGGCAATCCCGATACGCTGACGCTGTCCGCCGGAGAACTGGTGCGGATAGCGGTTAGCGTGTTCCTTGGACAGGCCGACGAGCTCGAGAATGTCGTAGACTTTCTGGTCGCGCTCTTCCTTCGTGTTGTACAGATGATGGATATCGAGGCCTTCCGCGATGATATCGAGAACTTTTTCACGCGGGTTGAGGCAGGCCATTGGGTCCTGGAAAATCATCTGCATGTTCGTATGGAGAAATTTCTCATCTTCATGCGACATCTTGCCGGATACGTCGCGGCCGCAGAACGTGATTTTTCCGGACGTCGGACGATACAGGCGAATGATCGAACGGCCGGTTGTGGATTTTCCGGAACCGGATTCGCCCACCAGACCGTACGTTTCGCCCTCATCGATCCAGAAGTCGATGCCGTCTACCGCCTTGACGGTAAAGGAACGGCTGACTTTGAAGTGCTGCTTGAGGTTTTCTACTTCAAGAATTCGATTGGCCATTATGCAGAAACCTCCTCTTCTTTACGTTCTGTTTCTTTGTTTTCAGCTACAGGTTCCTCTTTCGTTCCGAACGGTTTTTTCGGCGCGGTTACGGTATAGCCAGCAGCTTTGCGCATGCGCTCAAGACGTTCCCTGAGTTCAGGCGGCATCTGTACGTCCGGCGCCTTCGGGGCCAGAAGCCAGGTGGCGGCGGAGTGGGTATTGGTAATGCGGAACATCGGCGGATCGATTTCTTCGTCGATTTTGAGTGCGAAGCGGTTGCGCGGGGCGAATGCGTCGCCCTTGATTTCGTACAGCAGGTTGGGCGGCGTACCCGGAATGGTGTACAGCTCGTCGCCGGATGTATCCATATCCGGCATGGACGCCAGAAGGCCCCATGTGTACGGATGACGCGGATCGTAGAAGATCTCGTTGATCGTACCTTTTTCGACGATCTTGCCGGCGTACATGACGTTGACGTAGTCGGCAACTTTGGCGACAACGCCGAGGTCGTGGGTGATGTAAATAACGGACAGATCCTTCTTTTTCTGGATGTCCTTGATCAGCTCCAGAATCTTGGCCTGAATCGTAACGTCCAGCGCGGTCGTCGGTTCATCGCAGATCAGAACTTCCGGGTCACAGGAGAGCGCGATAGCGATAACCACACGCTGACGCATGCCGCCGGACAGCTGGTGCGGATAGTTTTTCATGCGCTTTTCCGGATCGTTGATGCCGACCAGACGCAGCAGTTCGACCGCACGGTCCCACGCCTGTTTTTTCGGCATATTGTAATGGTAGCGCATGGCTTCCATGACCTGCTTGCCGATGGTCATCGTCGGGTCGAGCGAAGTCAGCGGATCCTGGAACACCATCGCAATGCGGCGGCCGCGGATCTGCGACTGAATGAATTTCGGGGAAGACTGAACGATATCGACCGTTTTCTTTTCTTCCGGTCTGGGGTAGCCGTCCGGAATGCGGCCATTGTATTTGGTCTGAATTTCCGCGATTCTCTCAGGCGGGAATTCGTAGTACGTGTATTCAATCGATCCGTTCTGGATTTTTCCGTTGCCGGCCAGAATGCCCATGACGGCTTTGGTCGTAACACTCTTTCCGGAACCGGATTCGCCGACGATGGCGATCGTTTCGCCGCGGTGCAGATCGAGATTTACGCCGCGTACCGCGTTGACGGTACCGTTGTCGGTAGTAAAGGCGATATCGAGATCGCGGATTTTAAGAATGCGTTCTTTCTCTTTCATCTCTACATCTCCTTCATTTTCGGGTCGAAGGCATCGCGCAGACCGTCAGCCAGCAGGTTGAAGGAAAGCATCAGAATACCGAGGATAACAACAGGAATAATGACCATGTACGGCGTAACCAGAATGGATTTGAAGCCGTCGTTGATCAGCGAACCCAGCGAAGCCTGCGGGGCAGGAACGCCAAGACCGACCATGGCGAGGAACGCTTCGTAGAAGATCGCGTTAGGAATGGAGAACATCGCCATGATGATGATCTGGCCAAAGATGTTCGGCAGAATTTTTTTGAAAATAATGAAGAATCCGCTCGCGCCCAGCGTCTTGGAAGCCAGAATGAATTCTTCTTCCTTGATCTTAAGCACCTGCGCACGGGTGACACGGGCCATGCCGATCCACTCGGTCAGAATCAGGGCGACGATGATCGTATACAGACCCGGCTTCATGATGAGCAGAAGCAGCGTCAGAATAACGAGCGTCGGAATGGAGTTCACGATTTCCTGGAAGCGCTGCATGATCGAATCGACCAGACCGCCAAAGTAGCCGGAAATCATACCGTAAATAATGCCGATGAAGACGTTGACGAGAACCGCGGTTCCGGCAACGAACAGGGAAATGCGGCAGCCTTCCCAGCAGCGAACCCACAGGTCGCGGCCGAGAACGTCGGTACCAAAATAGTGGTAGACGTTGGCGTATTCGCCGACGTACTGTCGAATGCCGCCCTGGCCGTTGAACCAGCCGATCCATTCCAGACCCGGAATGCGCGGGGCCATGGACTGTTCCGCGGTATTTACGGCGTCAAAGCTGTAATGCGAAAGCATCGGGCAGGCAAACGAAAGAATAAGGAAAACAACAATGATGGCACCGCCGATGAGCGCGCCCTTGTTGGATTTAAAACGAACCCATACGTCGTGCATGAAGGAGGAACTTGGCGTGACCTCGTCATGATCCAGACGCGTCGGGATGTCGATCAGCTCGTAGTCCTGATCGAGAACGCGATAGCCCTCGAGAAATTCATCGAGCTGTTTCTGACTGGAAATTTCAGCACGCATCTTAAGCGTCCCCCTTTCCAAGGCGAATACGCGGGTCGATGATGCCGTACAGCACATCGATCAGCAGCATGACAAAGATGTATAAAGCGGAGTACAGGAAACTGATCGCCAGAATGACGTTATAGTCGCGCACTTCAATCGCCTTGACGAGAAGCGAGCCAAGACCTGGAATCGCGCAGATTTTTTCGATAACCATACTTCCGGTCATCAGGCCAACGATAATCGGACCGAGAACGGTGATTACCGGAATCAGACAGTTGCGGATTGCGTGCATCCAGATCAGACGGCGCTGCGAAATGCCTTTGGCCTGCGCGAGCAGAATGTATTCGCTGCCCAGCACTTCAATCATTTCCGAACGGGTAAAACGCGCGACGTTGGCGACAACGCCAAAGGACATGGCGACCATCGGAATGATCGAAGAAGCGACCGGCCGGGCGTTGTTGTAAATGACAGGCAGAACGGGCATCTGTACGCCGAAGAGGATCAGCAGCAGAAGACAGATGACAAAGGACGGGATGGAAACGCCGATAACAGACAGGATCGTCGCAAAGGTGTCCCAGAAATGGTTGCGGTTGAGCGCAGCCACGATCCCGAGAATCAGACCGAAAATCGTACCGATGACGCAGGCGCCGATACCCAGACCGAACGAAACGCCGATACGGGGTCCGACGAGTGCGGAAACCGGCATGTTGCGCTGAATCGCGTAGGAAATGCCAAAGTCGCCTTTAATCATGTTGGCAACGTAAATAAAGAACTGCTGCAGCACGGGCTTGTCGAGTCCGTAGGCTGCGTAAATCTGTGCTCTCTGCGCCTCGGTCAGTTTCTCATCGTTGAACGGCGTACCCGGCATCAGCTTAAGCATCAAGAAGAGTACGAAAACAATCACAAATAACGTAACGATGGAAATCAGAACCCGACGCAGGATATATCGGATTGTTGATTTGTCCATAATGAATCCTTCCTAAAAAACGGGCCCCTGGCCGGGACCCGTTCAAAACATGTCTTTGGCAGGAAAGCGGTTATTCCGTTTTGGCAAGGTTCTTATAAATATAAGGAACGCCGAAGGAATGGGCTTCAATGCCGGTAACTTTCTGGTTTACAAGGCTTGCACCACCGACCTGGAAGATACCAACAACTGGGGAATCTTCCATCAGCAGTTCTTCTGCCTTGTGGAGAAGTTCCCAGCGTTCTTCAGGAGTTGCTGCGTTGGCTGCATCCTGAATCATCGCATCGTATTCCGGGCTCGAGTAATCGCCGTAGTTGTAGGAATTGCCTGTAACCATCAGGTTAAGATACGTGGTCGGGTCGGCATAGTCCGGACCCCAGCGAGTCAGAACGATGTCAAAGTCGCGGGCTTTCTGGAGTTCAATGCGGTTTTCTTTTTCCTGGCTGACCATTTCGATCGTCAGACCCGGGAGTTTCTGAATTTCGGACTGAATGAATTCAGCAGCCGGTTTGGCGGGATCGGATGGCTCGTAGAGCAGACGCAGGCTGATGGAATCAACGCCGAGTTCTTCCTTGGCTTTGTTCCAGTATTCTTCTGCGGCTTTCAGACCGTCATCGCCGACTTCTTCGTAGAACTTCTTGGCACCATCGGTGTAGTCCTTGCCGTCAGGTCCAGCGGCGAAGGCTTCCGGAACGAAGCCGCCGATCGCAATGGAACCGTCCTTGAGGACGTTGTCGCAAAGGTCGGTACGGTCGATGACGGTAGCGATGGCTTTGCGCAGGTTTTCGTTTTTCAGGTATTCATTGTTGAGGTTGTACTGGAGGTACCAGAGGTAGCCTTCGAGGTACGTGGTGTAGCTTGGGGAATCCTTGTATTTGTCAACGAGCGTGGAGTTGAGCTTGGTGAAGTCGGTCTGTCCGTTTTCAAAGCTCAGTGCGGAAGTAGACGCTTCCGGAACGATGTTGACGTCGATTCCGGCAACTTTGACGTTTTCGGCATCCCAGTAGGATTCGTTCTTGTCAAAGGAGAGGGAAGAACCCTTGGTCCACTGCGTCAGCTTGTATGGACCGTTGGCCAGCAGGTTGTCCGCGGTCAGACCGTAATTGTCGCCCTGCGCTTCAAAGAATTCCTGGTTGATCGGGTAGAATACCGGGAATGTCATCAGCGAAAGGAAGTACGGGCACTTCGTGGAAAGCTTGACTTCAAAGGTCTTGTCGTCAACGGCCTTAATGCCGAGCTTCTTGTCGGTTTCGCCGTCATAGACAATGGCTTCTGCATTTTCTACGCAGGCACCGTCTGCAGTAAACAGGTAAGCGTATTCGGCTTTCGGGTTTGCTGCGGTGTAATTCCATGCAAATACAAAATCGTTGGCCGTAACCGGTGTTCCGTTATCCCAGTTTGCGTCGCGCAGATGGAACGTGTAGGTCAGACCGTCATCGGAAAGCTCATAAGATTCCGCAATGCCAGGAACGGCATTTCCGTCTTTGTCCATCGTTTCGAGGCCTTCAACGGAAGCAGCGATCATCTCAAAAGACATGCCGTCTGTTGCGTAGCTGCTGTCCAGGGAGATCGCATCATTTTCCTTGGCCAGAGTCACCCGCTCACCGGTAGCGGAAGTCTTTGTACCCGACGTCTCAGAAGCGGAAGTCTTTGTGCCCGACGTCTCAGAAGCGGATGGCGCTGGCTGAGAGGAGCAGGCAGCAAGGGAAAGACCCATTGCACCGGCGGTAAGAACTGTGAGAAATTTTTTCATTGTTCTCCTCCATAAAAATTTATTTCAATTATAGATAGATGAAAATAATTTCCAATCTCACGGAAACAACTTTCACAAATTTCCGCAAAAAATAGGCTGAAACCGCTTGCATCTGCTGAACTTTTTCTTTGTTTATATAGTCGGTGCGGTGCTTACAGCCTGTGAACAGACCGCCTGTAAAAAAAGCAGACCCATTCGTAAGGCAAGCTGTCTGCGTGAAAATAAAAGATCAGGACTTTAGAAAGTCCTATGCTGATCAAAGATGAAAAAACTATTCGGATCCGATACGCCTCCAAACGTGCCCGACAGGCGGATGGACGCATCCGCCTGCTGCCCGCAAGCCAAAAGATATATCCGGCGCAGAGTGTGGTGAAATGCTATTCTGAAACCGGAACGTACAGAAGATTGCCGGTGATAAAAATGCACCGCAGCTTGTGTACGAAAGGCAGATCGAAGCCGGAAAAGAGGCAAAGGCCCGGTTTCCCGCTTCGTTTCGCCGATCCGGATCAAAATCCGGATCGTAACTATACCGCCCATAATATATTGAAAGGAAAAACGTATATGTACATCGCGAATCCAGACCGTTATAAACAAATGGAATACCGCCGCTGCGGCAATTCCGGTCTTCTGCTTCCCACCCTCTCGCTGGGCCTATGGCAGAACTTTTCCGACCATTCTTCGTATGAAAACATGAAGAAGATGATCCTTACCGCCTTTGATCACGGCATTACCCATTTCGATCTGGCCAACAACTACGGACCCGAACCTGGTGCCGCTGAAAAGTATTTTGGCCGCATTCTCAAGGAAGAACTCATGCCCTATCGCGATGAGCTGATCATTTCGACAAAAGCCGGCTACGAAATGTGGGACGGCCCGTACGGAAACTGGGGTTCCCGCAAATACCTGCTGGCCAGTCTCGATCAGTCGCTGGCCCGCATGGGTCTCAACTACGTCGACATTTTCTACCATCACCGCATGGACCCGAATACCCCGCTTGAAGAAACGATGGGGGCCCTCGCCCAGGCTGTTCGCGCCGGCAAGGCGCTGTACGCTGGCTTGTCCAACTACGATGGCGAAACGCTCAAAAAGGCATGCGCCATTCTCGATGAGCTGAAAGTGCCCTACGTCATCAACCAGAACCGCTACTCGATTCTTGACCGCACCGTGGAAACCAACGGCGCGCTCGCAGCCAGCAACGAACTGAACAAAGGCATGATTACGTTCTCCCCGCTGGCGAAAGGTCAGCTGACCGACCGCTATCTCAACGGCATTCCCGCTGACAGCCGCATTCGTACCGACGGCCGCTTTCTGCATGAGTCCGATCTGCCCGAAGCCAAAGTCGAAAAGCTTCGCGAGCTCAACGAACTGGCGAAGAAAAAAGGCTGTGAGCTTTCCGCGCTCGCGCTGCGCTGGCTGCTCGACAAGGAAGGCGTTACGTCCGTTCTGATCGGCGCCAGCAAGCCCGAACAGATTCTCAAAAATCTCAAGGCGCTGGAAACGCCCTCGCTTACTCCAGAGGAAATGGAGCAGGTCGACAAAATTGCCGCCGAAATCCACGCGATTGAAAAACAGAATCAATCCAAATAAAGCCAGTTCCAGAGGATATCGCTCAGAATCCGAAAAAAAGTCAAAGTCTAAAAGCCGCCTGTATTTAGCAAGTTCCCAGAGAATTTCGAAAGCCCAGGCGGCTTTTGCGGGATGAGAAAACTTCGACTGGAGCGGAACGAATGCGTGCTTCATTCTTTTTAAAGCAGCTGTTTTTTACGCGGGTATACTTGCGAAATGAAAGGGGTCGAAGGAAAAAGAAATCGAGGCAGATGGACTGGATCCAGACGGTGAACAAAGTGGTAATTCCCGCTTCAAAACGTGGAGAAAGGAGCAGAAATTCCGTCCGTTTCTGCTGCGGATCCGCGGCGATCTTATGGATGCCCTTGAAATGCGAACTATCATGAGCGAGTTTTCGTCTGTTTTTTTTAAGAGGACTAAGGCGGATGCCGCCGGTGGGGTGTCTGGCCTTCTCCCGCCGCTTACCCCCTGCCAGGTTAAGGAGCAGAATGCGTTCGCCAGAAGTGCCGTCAGCGGGTTTAGAAAATCGGTAATTTTTGCCAAATCGCTAAGACGGCCGATGACGCAGACGTGAAGAACGGAAAAGTGCGAACAAACGATCGCTGCCTGACGTATTCGAAAATCGAGAATCGAGAATTGAAACGAAATTGTGCAGCAGATTAAGAACAGCGCGAAGGAATACCCGATCCGGCGGCGACTTTGAAATCGCACCGTGCCCGCATGAAACCGGCTCGCGTTGAGACAGGATCCCTTTGAGAAAGGATACAAAGGAGCGAAAGGACAGTCCAGGTTGCCTTGAAACGAAAATGAGGGTTTAATCCCTGCAAGCTTTTTGGAAAACTCGCCGAGATTAAACCCTTAAAAAATTTAGAACGTCTGAAAAAGAGCGGATCTGCTGGATTTTTCCAGTACAGATCCGCTCTTTGCACAGCTTCAGTTCAGCTGAAGGGTGCTGTATCCTCTGTCTGTTTCCTGAAGCTTTTACCTGGACTTATCCCTGCATTTTTTACGGGAATCTGCCATTTTCAGATTTGAAACGGAACAGAACATACGCATTTTCAGATGGAAGACGATTTCAGTTTTTCAGCTTCAGGGTTCAGACGCATTTCAAGCCAGAGCGTGTGGAGGTTTTTCACCGCATTATCAATGACGGTCTGCGAGTTCGAGGTGAGCGCATTTTTTGCGGTTTGCAGGGCCGTATTAAAGCGGGTGTGGATCTCGTTCGGATTGCGGTACTCGCTCAGATCAATCTCTCCAATATCCGAAAGCAGCATACGCAAAGCGGTTGTATCCACTGTCGGTTGAGCCGGTTTTTCTTCAAGAGCTGCTTTTGCTTCGGTATAGCTCGTGAGCAGGCTGTCGATCTGCGCCTTTGAGGCATAGTCCGGTCCCTGACCAGTAATGGAGGCAGCCATGCAGTCTTCCAGAGCTTTTCTGGCGGCCGTATAGGCGGAAGCTGTTTCATCGGTATAGCCGGAGAGGTCAAGAGCTTTGTTCGCATCCAGTGTTTTATAGGCATTCGATGCGCTTGTCGCCAAGGATACCGCATACGCAAGACGCTCGGCAGAATCATCTACTTCCGCCTGCGAACTGAAGGTATCTGCGGGATTGTCGAGTGCTGCTTTGCCTGCACTGGCTTTCTGCGTGAGATACGTCTTCCACTGCTGCGGCAGGAGGGTATCCTGTTTGGCAGCCAGTGCGAGTGCATCATCGTAAGCTTTTTGGAGGGCTTTCAGATCGAACGTTACGACAGGTTCTTCACTCAGAGTCAGCGTTTGTTTTGCGACAGTCTGGTCGGTATAGGTGCTTCCGTTCCAGGAATCCGTGGTCCGAATCGTAACAGAAGCCTGTACATTTCCGGAAAGATCCTGCAGATCAACAGAAATCGTGCCTAAAGACGATGCGTCTTTGCGGATCAGCTTCTTCGAGATTGTTGTTGAGCCTTTTGTAATGGTCAGTTCCGCTTCACCTACAGTCTTGCCAAGTTCTGTTTCGAGTGCGCTGAGGTTATAGCTGACGGTCTTGTGTTCGGTATCCAGAACCAGTTTCGTGTTCTTGATCGATTCAGAGGATGTAATAGGTTCGACCATATCCTGACGGGCAATCCGGGAATTGCTGTCGAAGATACCCATTTCCTGAATCACCTGTTTAGCCATGGCAATCTGACCAGGACCTACGGGGTGAATGCCGTCTTTTCCGCCGGAATGGTTGAACCAGAAGCCGGTGGAGGTAATCGATTTTTCATCGGATTTCTGTTTTTCATCAAACAGATCGAAGTGGTCGACCAGAATGCATCCCTGTTCTTCGGCAACTTCTTTTACCCACCTGTGGATATCGTCATTGCGTCCGATATGTCCGGCATGCGCCTGGTTGACAATTTTCGGCGGAACGCGCAGAACGACAACTTTACCGTCTGCTTTCCACTCTTTTACGGCATCCGAGAGATGTTGTTTGTAGTCCGTGTAGAGCCAGTGGTTTCCTTCTGATGGACCATAGGCTCCATCGTTGGTACCGAGCATGCAGATGACAACGTCCGCTTCCTCTTTCCAGCGATCGTAGCGCTCATCTTTGTGCGTAAAGTAAGAACCAAAATCAGCATTCGAAATAGCTCCGTTGATGACAACGTCATTTGGACGATTCAGATCGTCATGGACGTAGCGTTCGAAGACATCCGGAACGCCGGTAAAGCCGTCTGTATAAACACCATGAGTGATCGAGTCGCCAACAAACAGCCAGGTCGTCTGCTGCTCCCGGGTCGTATACTGCTTGACCAGTTTCTGCAGGTCGGTCAGCTGATCGTAATCTTTTGCATCCGTAACTGCAGATGTTCCGGTCGTACCGGTTTTCTTCTTGTAAACAACAGCGCCATCCGCATTGACGATCGTGAAATCAAATGCGGTCTCTGGGTTCAGACCATTGAAGACAACTGCCTTATTCGCAAACGCCTTTTTCGTTTTCTGACCATTCACTTCCAGAACGCCATAGTAGGTTCCGTCTGCCTGAATGGAAGCCTGCACGGAATTGGAAGTGACGGTGAAGACCGGCGTTTCTTCTTTAAGCGGAGCCAGCGGTGTGAAGGAATACTTGCTGAGCGTATTCAGATTGGCTGTTCCCATATCGCCGACACCGACAGCTGCACCAAGCTGGTTGCAGATCAGCAGATGACCTCTGGCGTTCAGGTTACCGTTTGCATCGAAGGATTTTTCATCCTCGCCGGCAGCCTTGAACAGGGCTTCGTGATCCACTACGACGATGGAATCGCCGTATGTTGAGAAGTCTGCTGCAATCACTGCATCGACAAGAGCTTTCAGATCTCTGGAAGCGTCCCCTTTTACAGGCGGAATCTGAAGCAGGGTGAAGCGTTTGGCTTCAATATTCTTTGTCAGGATCGATTTCAGACTGTCTTTGATCTGCTGGTCGCTCAGAGATTCGTTGCCATCGAGCATGAGCAGGACAGAACGCGGGCCATATTTATTGATCAGAGAATCGTACTGTTCATCGATAGTTTTGATCGTGTTGCCTGGAATGGAACGGTTGATGACATAGCGCTGGCGGTTGAAGTTGGCCAGGTCGTATCCGCCGTTGGCATTGTGGTCGAGACTGATGTTCAGATGGAACAGTTTGTAGTAGGTTTCGTTGTAGCCAAGGATATCGTTTCCAGCGGACGCCAGGCCGCCGCCGACAGCTACCCAGTGCTTATTTCCGGAGGTATCAAACAGCTGATTTTTCGTTAAAGGGGCTTCATCCGCTTTTGTCAGTTCGATGAGCTCTTCATTGGAGAGCGGTTCGTCCACAACGGCTGCATAGTCGATTTCACCATTGAAAAGTCCCGCAAAAGACGATGTGTCTGTGCCTGCTGCTTTGCGAACACCGCCGATCAGAACTTCATCTGCAGCGCCGCCAAGCCGGGTAAACAGACCTGCAAAAGACGAGTTATTTGGATAGCTGAAGACTTTTGATCCATCGAGTGTCACGCAGAAGGTATCGGCTTCGCCCAGGTGATCGGCATCTGCACTGGAGAAGGCGATCGTATGCCACTGTCCATCAGCAACCGATCCTAACTCAGCTTTAGCGCCTCCGGTTAAGTCAAAGCGTGCTTTCTTGCTTGCCTGCACGCGGCCTTCAATAGCGCCGACTGCGTTGTCTGCCGGCCATGCCGCCTGAGCGTAAACGCCGGCTTTATGAGCAAAGAACAGGTTGTATGGATTGGCAGTCGTATTGGATTTGAAACGAATGACGACTGCACCGCTTCCGATATTTCCAACACGGGTTTTCAGATCCTCATCTGCACCTTCAAGGAAGTTATAGGGCAGACGTGTTCCGTCAAAGACGGTTGGATTTGTTCCGGTGTCTTTTTTGAAGTCGTGATACAGGACGGAAGTTTCTTCCAGTCCGGTGCTGACGGTATGGGAGAATTCATCGGTTTTTCCATCGGTCGTCACTTCAATGCTGTACGTATGGGAACCGGATTGCTCAGGAACGTCCTTATATGGAGAAACAGCTGCTTCGGCAACAACCTTGCCATCACGGGTGATCTTTGCGTTTCCGCCGCCGTTCCAGGTAATCGTATTTTTGAAGACGCCGCCTTTGACTGTACATTCAACTTTTACGGGATCCGGTGTCGGATCAACCGTACTATCAGAGTCAATGTTTTCATTGGCTGCTGAAAGAGCTGCACATTCTGCTTCGGTCAGAAGTTCGGATGTGACAAGGACGTAGTCAATCTCGCCTTTCCAGGCTTTGCTTACATTTCCGCTGGCATCTTTGACGCCGCCGATTGCTACAGTATCCATCGGTGTGGTTTTGGTCAGAAAGCCATTAAAACTGGCGTTTTTAAATGTATTCGGGTTTGTCGCACCGGTTAGCCCGTCTGCTCCATCGTAGAAATAGGTCAGACGGTTATTCAGACAGTCAGCCGGGGCACGGTAAATGACCGTATGCGCATTGTCGCCGGCTGCAAGATCCCAGTTGCTGGCATTTGTTCCCATGCACTGGCATTTGTTGCTGTCTGTCAGTTCATAGCCGAATACTGCCTGGTTATTCTTATTGTTGCGATATCCGAAGAACCGGTCTGCGCTGCCGGACTTCATGCCAAGAAATGCGCCGCCCGCTGAGCTCAGATCGGAAGAATGTTTGGCTCTTGCGATCACGGTTCCTTCGGTCATGGCTGCAAGTTTAGCGGCTGCTGCTGCATCTACGGAAACAACATTCGTTCCGTCAAATACGGTACTGGTTCCTCCGGTTTTCGGATCGATCCAGCAAAGCGTGCTGCTTTCCGCAAGAGATTTCAGGCCCGTTTCTTTGCTGGTAAGCTCTGCCGTTTCCTGTTTCGTATCGTTGTCGATAATTTTATACGTAACTGTTTTGCCGAGACCTGCATTCACATCAATGAAGCTGCCGGCTGTCAGTGCTCCAGCATCGGCAAGATCAGAGAATGTGCCGTCTTCATTCTTTTTCTGAATCCGATAGGTATGGCCGGCTTCTGGTGTAAAGGAAATGCGGACTGTCGAGTAGCGCGTATGCAGAGCTTCATCAATCTGCAGCTGTTCTCCATCCGTTTTCTCGCTCAGATCCGGAATTTGATCGGCTTGGATATCTGCATTTGCCTGCGAAACCGCTGCACACTCCGACTGAGAGAGCAGTTCTGAAGTAATCAGAACGTAATTGATCGTTCCCTTCCACGGGAAAGCCGTGCTGCTTCCATTGGCGTCCGTTACGCCTCCAATGGAAATTGCATCCATCGGTGTGGTCTTTGTTAAGAAGCCATTAAATTTCTCGTCTTTGAAAATATTAGGATAAGAGGCGTTGATCAGACCGTCCGCGCCGTCATAGAAGTAGGTCAGACGATCGGCAACGCAATCCGCCGGCGCGCGGTAAACGACTGTGTGACCGTTCTCGCCTGCCTGCAGGCTCCAGTTATTCGTGTTGGAACCCAGACAGGTGATCTTGTTTGTATCGGTCAGTTCGTAGCCGAAAGCAAAAGGCAGTGAAGTAGCACTGCTGCTCCGGTAGCCGAAATACCGGTTGCTGGTTCCGGATTTGATTCCAAGGAATGCTCCGCTTTGCGTTGCGACTGCATCCGAGCTGAGCTGAACCTTGGCAATTACTGTACCCTCATTCAGGGCTGCCACTTTAGCAACCGTCTGTGCATCCATCTGCACCGTATTGGTTCCATCAAAAACCGTGGCCTGTCCATCCGACTTCGGGTCGGTCCATGCCAGAGTACTGACGGCGGCCAGAGCTTCAAGGCCTGTTTTTACGCTTGTAAATTCCGCCGTTTCCTGCGGCTGATCCGGATTGGTCACGTCGACGATCTTATACGTCGGTGCAGTACCTGTTCCGGCCTTTTCATCAATAAAGCTGCCCGTCGTCAGAGCGGATGCTCCGTCAAGATCTTCAAACGCGCCTGACGAATTTTTTTTCTGAATCTTGTACGTGTGAGAGGTCTCTGCAGTAAAGGTGATGCGTACGGAACTGTAGCGAGCAACTGTTTTCTCGTTCAAGTCAAGTACGACTGCATTTTCATCGGCCAGCGGGCTAGCCTGATCCTGTGCAAGAAGCTGCAGAGGCGCTCCGGTTACAGTCAGTGCTGCAGCCAGGAAGGCAGATGCAAACCGGTTTTTCAGTTTTTTCATGTTTTCTTCCTTTTCCTGTGTTGTTGAGTTTTCCGTTTCCTGCGTCTGAATCTGCAGAGTCGCTCCATGAAATCGCCCGAAAATTTGAAGCACTGCCTGCGGTTCTGACAGGTAAAACGGGAAGAATCAGCTTAATCTTAGGCATTTTTCCTGCGACGCTTTTTGTTTTGTTTTTTTGTATACACACTTTCCCAAAAAATAGAAAACGCTTACTGTAAGAAAAGCAGACCGGTTTTCCAGAATGAAAACCGTGGACAAAACGCGGCTTTCGTATACATAAAATCCAATCGGATCCGGATACTCAGACGGAATGGATTTTCCAGGCCATCGTCTCCCCTGCCGGGTACCGATTCTCCTTTCTGAATCAGGGGCTGCGCAAAACAGGGCTCTGAATCGCCATAGGCCTGTTTCGCTGTTCAAATACGAATCTTTATTTATTGCGGACCTGCATTTATGACCTGCATTTATGACCTGCATTTATGATCTGTATTTATATGGATCTGTACGGGAAGATCTGGCCCCATATTTGCTTCAATCCGGCTGCAAACGCCGCCTGCAAATCCAGTTCAACCAGGTTTTTAAAAGGGAGGACCATGCCTTTCCCATCGCAGACCCCGATGGATCGGCCAGTGAAAAACACAGCGAATTGCGGCTGCGGTTGCAGCTGCATCGGAAATCTTACGAGGATAAACTGGCGAAGCCGAAATAAGCGGGTTTGCACGTGTTCATTGAAGAAATATCGAACAATGGATTCGAAGATCCAAAAGCGAAAACAGAGAAATTCATAAACGGAGACACAGATCGTTCTGGGAAGATGCCGGAGAGGATCTGTGTATTTCTTCGGGTTGGGGACAATCGTTTTGTCTGTGCGTATTCCGGTTCTTGCCCGCATCTTTTGCCTCTGTTAGTATCGGATTGCACTCGCATCGACTGCCCGGTTAGGCAGCCAGCGTTCTGGCTTAAGGGGACAAAAAGAACAGGGCAGAACAGAGAGTCAAAAAGGCAAAATCAGGCCTTTTCAAATACTAAGGGGGACGGCTTTGTGGCAATCCGTACAGATATACTTACCTGGTCCAAAGGGGACTTAATGGAAACCTACTGGAAGGTTTTCTTTCACCGCCAGAATACGCAAAGCGGATGGATAAGGGATTTTTATACGTTTTTTCTGAATCGAAGTGCGCGAAAGCATGGCGGCTACATTGGCAAGGACACCTGGTTTGCTTCGCGGCCAAGACTTCCGCACGGTCTGCATGGCATTTATATTTCCCGCTACGCAAAGATCGGGGAAGAATGCTGGATTTATCAAAATGTAACGATCGGCGAAAGCAAGGGAAAAGCGCCGGTGATCGGGGATCACTGTCTGATCGGGGCCGGAGCGGTGCTGATCGGCGATATTTCGATCGGGGATCATGTAAAGATTCAGGCGGGCGCGGTCGTGAGCGAGGATGTTCCTTCCCATGCAACCGTCTTCGCGCCAAAGCCGACCATTCATATCTCCTCTTTGCATGAGTAGAGAACACGTATTCAAAACAAACGAAAAGTACAAAGAAGCAAAAATCGCAATCACGAAAATACAGAAACACAAAAAGGAAAGGGCAATTCAGGCCAGATTCTGCTTTTGAGCAATCGGATAGAGGATGCACCAAAAACACAGACAATCCCAAAGGTGAACATTAAAACCGGCGGGATTTTCTATAATGAAGGAAAGAAAGTCTGTCTCCTTTTGAGGCAGACCGTTCAAAATCAGGCTTTGCCTGAGAAAACAGAATAGAGTAAGGACAATATGATGAAGAAAATTCCAATTACGGATCTTGACGGCTTTCAAATCGGTCAGGCTCAGGATCGCCAGCAGGGAACTGGCGTAACCTGCATTTTATCCATGGAAGGCGCAACGGCAGCCGTGGATGTGCGCGGCGGCGGGCCGGCAACCCGTGAGACGGATCTGCTCGATCCCAAAAACATGGTGCAGAAGATCAACGCCGTCGTTCTTTCCGGCGGCAGCGCCTTTGGACTCGAAAGCTCTTCGGGTGTCATGCAGTATCTGAAAGAAAAAGGCGCAGGCTTTGGCATGAAGGGACTGGTTGTTCCCATTGTGTGTCAGGCCTCGCTGTTCGATCTGCCGTGCGGATCGCCGGATGCCTATCCCGATAAAGCCATGGGCTACGAAGCCGCAAAAAACAGTGAACACCCAGAATGGAAAAGCGGCTGCTTCGGAGCCGGAACGGGTGCGAGTGTCGGCAAGCTCATGGGGTTTGAAAACGCGATGAAATCGGGTATCGGTTCGTACGCCTGTCAGATCGGCGCGCTGAAAGTCGGTGCCATCGCAGCCGTTAATGCATGCGGGGATGTTTTTGAACCCGATTCGAAAAATCGTCTTGCGGGAATTTATCATCGCGCATCCGCTATGGAAATCAATACCGAAGATGCGGTACTGAATATGGTAACCCAGGCCATGGAAGGCATGAATACGACCATCTGTGCTGTGATCACCAACGCCGATCTCAACCAGGCGGAGATGACCAAACTCGCCGGCATGTGCCAGAACGCGCTGGCCCGGACCATTCGTCCTGTACATACGCCAAACGACGGCGATACCGTATTTACGATGACGACCAATCAGGTGCCGATGGACCTGACAGCGGTGTCTGTTGTGGCCATTAAAGCGCTCAGCGAAGCGATCGTCGACGCCATCAAGAGCGCTGAGCCGATGTTTGGCCTGGAAAGCTGGTCTTCGCTCGAAGAGAAAAAGGCGAAGGATAACGCGTAACTCCCGACTCTGTATGTATAGCTTCGCCAGCGCAGGCGGAGCGCAAAACGTGAATTCTTAAAACCAGAAGATAAGCAAAAGGCGGCAGACCTTCACAAAACGTGAAGACCTGCCGCCTTTTTCCATAGCGTTCCGTTTGAATTGGAAGACCAGTGCCGCCCGCTTTGAGACGGGTTCTTTCTGCGCTAAAGGCAATGCTCTTCCTGGAATAATCAGGATCAGGCAAAAATCAGAGTCATGAGTACGACGAACAGAAAGGGCAGAAGCAGACAGAAAATGATTTTCATCTGCCGCTTGCGGGTTTCATACAAGTAGGCGATGAACTCGCGAAGCATGGCGTTGAGCGTGAAATACCACTTGGTTTTCGAACCGTATCCCAGACAGGGAAGACCGATCGATTTTCCAAGCAGCAGGGCCCGGAACACGTGGTAGCGGGTTGTGACAATGGCTGTGTTGCCGCGCTTTTCCTCTTCCTGAAACAGCAGGCGGGAAAGCGTCAGGTTTTCCAGCGTGTTTCGGGAGCGTTCTTCGCTGACGGTATGCAGCGGATCCGCGCCATGTTCGAGGGCATAGATTTTCATCGCCGCACCTTCCGGAACGTCTTCGCCCGGTCCCTGACCGCCCGAAAGAATCAGCAGCGCGCCAGGATTTTTCTGCTGAAGAGCAATTCCCGCATCGATTCGAGCCGCCAGCAGCGGCGGTACGGTCGTTCCGAACAAGCCGGAGCCAAGAACGACGATCTGATCAAAACGATTCTTATTTCGAAAATGAATCAGGTTGATCCAGGAAGAGAGCACGTAAATCGCCAGCAGGAAGGAAAGGTATCCAACGACGACTGTGGCCATCGCGTAGAAAAAATCCAGAATGATATTGTTCGCAGCCTGCAGCAGTACAGGGAAAACAAAGAGGACCAGCAGGATGAAGATGGAAAAACCGATGGAAAGACAGTTGGTAAGTGAAAGTCCTTCCCGACGGATCAGGCGAATGCCTTCAACAAAAAGGATGCCCGCCAGCAGCAGCGGAAAGACCAGAAGGAAGAGGATGACCACAACGGCGATCAGGATGAGAAGAGTCACCAGCCAGGGCGCTTTCGCAGTCAGTTCCGCCGAATAGCGAAACACCAGCAAAGCCGCGCTGATTCCGCTCAGGCCGACAAACGTCAGCAGACTTATGCCGCTCCACACACTGCGCGGCTCAACGAGCAGGACGCAGACCAGAAAAATCAGGCCGATCAGAAAGGGAAGACATGCGATCAGTTCAAACAAAGCATCACCTCATTCTCTTGCCTGATTCCATTAAAACGTTCAGGCGCTTTCGTTCCACGAAATTGTATCGAAGAACCGCTTTGCGAAGAAGAAGGACAGTCTCATCTTTCAAACATGACAGGCCATGAAGTCAAATTGTGCGCTTGTAAACCAAAGTCCTGCTGGTCAGCTTCCCAGACGGCTGCGTATACAGAAGATGCGAAGTTTATAAAACCGGCGGATCCGACAAAAGCGCATTACGACTTTGGCGGCTGGTACGCCGATGAAGGCCTGAAGACGTCGTACAGCTTCAGCACAGCTGCAGCGGGCAACGTTACCCTTTACGCGAAGTGGACGGCCAAACGCTATACGCTGACCTTTGATTCCAATGGCGGCAGCAGCGTTGCAGCCCAGACGGTCGCTTACGCACCGGATGCGGTATTTACGGCTCCGGCCCTGGCTCCAACGAAAGCGGATCACCGCTTTGCGGGCTGGTTTACCGATGCAGCTCTGACTTCGGCTTATGACTTCAGCTCCAGAGTGACCGGCTCGATCAAGCTGTTTGCCAAGTGGCTCTATGTACAGGTGATCGATCAGGCGATTACGTATTCGAATGGCGTAAATGCGCATCTTGACGACTTCGGCAGCTCCGCACAGACCAAAAAGGCCTTTACCGATGCCCTGAGCGCGGCAAAGACGGTTCGGGATGGCGCGAAGGCGCAAAAAGAAATTGATGATGCCGCAAAAGCACTCAATGCGGCAGCACTCGATCTTCGACTGGAAGCCACAAGCGAAAACCTTGAAGCGCTCAAGAACTAAAAGACGTCGTTGAAAGCGCAGGCTTTCCAGGACGCCCCAAAGAAAAAGACAGCTTTAACCAGGAGGCAGCCGATCCGATCCGGCTGCCTTCTTTTTACGGGTATGTCAAAAGAGGGGCTCGAGCGCTATATGAAAAGAAAGCGCTTTGAGTACATGAGAAGAAAGAAAGCGGCAGAAATTTTATACTTGGATCCGTGGCGGATACGGAACAGCCGTTCGTCAAGGGATGGACGCTGTTCGGAAGGGAAATATTTCGCCTTTGAACTTAGAAAGGGAAAGGAGAAGATCCTGTTTCGAGAACGGGAACAGGACGCCAAAAGAAATGACGCAGAAACAGATCAAAATTCTTGGCTATGTGGGAAGCTTTCTTTCGATTCTCATGTATGTTTCCTACATTTCGCAGATCCTCAATAATGTGCATGGCGTAAAAGGCACCTGGATCCAGCCGCTTTGCGCCTGCATTAACTGTGTGATCTGGACGGTTTACGGTTTGATGATCAAGCCGAAACAATGGCCGCTCGTACTGGCCAACGTGCCGGGAATCTTTCTTGGCCTGATCACATTTCTTACCGCGCTCTAGAATCTGGCACTTTCCAGCGGAAAAACCAGAAATCTGCAGCGCAGGGCGAAAAAGCCCGCATGCATCCCTGCTGACGATGTGTGCGGGCTTTTTCTTTGTCCCAGACATCCCGTTTTTTCGATCAATATATGGTATCGAAACCATATCGGTGATTTCTGGTGAAAGCATCAATAAAAGGCGAAAAACAGCCAAAAATATGGAAATACTCTATTTTTTTTTATATTCGTGTGAAATCGGTTCCATATTTTTGTAAAACCGTTTACATGGAATCGATACCACAATAAACTTCAAGTATAAACAAGCCGGCAGACAGGCCGGCCAAAAGAGAAAATGGAGAAAGGGAAAAATGGATTACGCAAAGATCGCAGCGGACATTATTGAAAATGTCGGCGGCAAAGACAACATCATCTCAGCAATGCACTGCGCGACGCGCCTGCGTCTGCGCCTGAAGGACTACAGTAAAGTCGACGAGAAAAAGCTCGAAGACGTCGACCAGGTCAAAGGCATTTTCCTTGCCAACGACCAGCAGCAGGTCATTCTCGGAAGCGGAACCGTAAACCTGGTTACCGCGGAAGTTCTCAAACAGACCGGTCTGAACGGAGGGGCGGTCAGCGAAGAACCGAAGAGCAAGGAGGGCAGCTGGCTGACCCGTGCAGTCAAAGGTCTCTCCGATATCTTCGTTCCGATCATTCCGGCGATCGTCGCCGGCGGTCTTCTGATGGGAATCAACAACGTACTGACCGCCGTCGGCCTGTTCGCCCCGGGCAAGTCGCTCATCGACATGGCGCCGCAGTTCGCGGGCCTCGCCTCGTTCATTAACATGTGCGCAAGCGCACCGTTCACGTTCCTTCCTGTTCTGCTTGGCTTCTCCGCTGTGAAAAAGTTTGGCGGCAACCCGTATCTGGGGGCAGCGATCGGCATGGTCATGGTTCATCCGGACCTGCTCAATGCCTATAGCATCGCTTCGGTAGACACGCTTCCGTTCTGGAACATCCTGGGCCTGGAAGTGCAGTCGATCGGCTATCAGGGTACCGTTCTTCCCGTACTGGCCGTTTCCTGGATTCTGGCCACGATCGAAAAGTTCCTGCATAAGCACACCCCAAGCTGGCTCGACAACCTTTCCACACCGATGCTTTCGCTTCTCATTACCGCTCTGCTGACATTCACGATTGTCGGACCCGTTATGCGTACAGCCGGTGACTGGCTCGCTTACGGACTGAGCTGGCTCTATTCCACCCTCGGCTTTATCGGCGGCGCCATCTTCGGTCTGCTTTACGCGCCGATCACCATGACCGGCATGCATCATTCCTTTATCGCAATTGAAACCCAGCTGATCGCAGCCGCGGAAACTACAGGCGGCTCCTTCATCTTCCCGACCGCTTCGATGAGCAACGTTGCGCAGGGCGCAGCCGTTCTTGCGGTTCTGGTCATGACGAAAAACGAAAAGATGAAATCCCTCTGCACCGCTTCTGGTATTTCCGCACTGCTTGGCATTACTGAACCGGCCATGTTCGGTGTCACCCTGAAACTTCGCTATCCGTTCATCGCGGCCATCATCGGCTCCGCAGTCGGCTCTGCCTGGATTGCCGGTACGCATACGCTGGCCATTGCCTTAGGTACCGCGGGTATTCCGGGATTCATTTCGATCCGTCCGGAAAGCTGGCTGAACTTCTTTATCGGCATCGCCATTTCCATGGCTGTATCTTTCCTGCTTACGGTTTACTTCATGAAAAAACATCCAGAAGGCGAAACCGGAGAAAACAAAGGCGGCTTTTCCTTCAAAAAGAAAAAAGCGGCTTCCAAAACGATCGAAAGTCAGAATGAAAAAGAAAACGAAACCAGAACAATCGAAACCGCTGCTCCCGCAAAAGAAGCAGCACCTGCACAGATCAAAACCCAGGCAGCCAAGCACATCCTGTGCGCGCCGGTTTCCGGCAAAACCGCTCCGGTCAGCGACTGCAGCGATGCGGTCTTCGCATCCAGAGCCATGGGTGACGGCATTCTGATTGAACCGGAAAACGGACGCTTTTACGCGCCGGCTGACTGCGAAGTCGTCATGCTGTTTCCGACTAAGCATGCCATCGGTCTGAAAACCGATGACGGTGCAGAAATTCTGATTCACATCGGCATGGACACCGTTTCGCTGGATGGAAAGCCGTTTACCGCTCACGTGGAAAACGGTCAGAAACTGAAAGCCGGCGATCTCATGATCGAAGCCGATCTCGATGCGATCCGCGCCGCCGGGCTTTCCATTCAGACTCCGGTCATCTTCACAAACAAAGTCGCCTTTGAAGCCAGACCGTACGGTCAGGTTCAGGCTGGCGACGCCGTGATGGAAACGAAAAAAGGAGAATAAAAATCCGTGAACTACTCTGTACAGAACCGTTTTTCGCAGGCGATGACAGAGACAAAGCGATCCGAGGCCGCCAATAGCCCGGATCGCCTTTGCTTTCATATCATGCCTCCCGTCGGATGGCTCAACGACCCCAACGGGCTCTGCGAAAAAGACGGCATCAACCATATTTACTATCAGTTCGCCCCCGAAAGCGCGGCTGGAAACACCGCAAAAGGCTGGGGCCACTGCACCACGAAAGACTGGATTCACTACACAGAACAGCCGGTGCCGCTTTTTCCGGACAGCCTGCTCGATGAAGGCGGTGCCTACTCTGGAAGCGCGCTGGTTTGCGACGATGGAAAAATTCGCTGCTTTTATACTGGCAACCGAAAGCTGCCCGGCGAGCATGACTACATTTATGAAGGCCGTCAGCACTGGACGTGCATGACGGAATCCACAGACGGAACGCTTCTGGAAAACAAGCAGGTGCTGCTCAAAAACGAAGACTATCCCAAAAACATGAGCTGTCATGTGCGCGATCCGAAAGTCAGGAAAGACCAGGACGGCTACCGGATGATTCTTGGTGCCCGCACCCGTCAGGATCAGGGCATGGCTTTGCTCTATACGAGTAAAGACCTGAAAAACTGGACGCTTTCCGGAACGATCGAGGGGAAAGAAGACTACGGCTATATGTGGGAATGTCCGGATTTTCTGGAACTCGACAAAGCTGCGCTGCTGCTCACCTGTCTGCAGGGAGCGCCCCAAAAGGGATACGAATACGAAAACCTGTACCCTTCTGGATATTTCCAGCTTGAGAAAAACCCAGACAAAAAGGGAAGCTGGATCGCCGGCGAATTCCGGGCTCTGGATCATGGCTTTGATTTTTACGCCCCGCAGACGTTTGTCGATGAAAACGGCCGGCGCATTCTGATTGGCTGGATGGGTATTCCGGATGTGGAGTATACCAACCGGGAAGCAAAATCGAACTGGCAGCACGCGCTGACGCTGCCTAGAGAACTGACCTGGAAAGACGGTCAGATTTACCAGTACCCCATTGAAGAAATGTTCCAGCTCGCGCAAAACGAATCGTCCAGAAGCCTTGAACTCGAACCGGGAAAGGCGGCCAGACTGGATGATCGCGTCTGTCTGATCGAATTGGAAAACGATCAGAAAGACTGGTCCATTTCGCTGCGTCACGATCTGACGCTCTCGGGGCATAATGGTGTTGTCAGACTTGAACTCCATCAAAGCGGTCTTGGCCGCACGACACGCCATGCGTACTGTCCGGACGTGCGCCAAATCACGATCTTCTCCGATACGTCATCCGTGGAGATTTTCATCAATCATGGCCAGGTTGCTTTTACTACAAGACTTTACGATGCGCCCGAAGATCGCAGTCTGAAAGCGGACGTGCGCATGAAGGCCATAATTACTCCCCTTGCCTCGTTTGAAATCGCCAGAGCCTGAGGCTGCAGACGGCGAGCGTGTGCAGGATGGTCTGTCCTGAAGTAAACAAGAACAAGAAAAAGAACAAGAAAGAGAAAGAGAAACCAAACAGAGGAAACCGGTATGACTCAATCCGTAAAAACAATCGATGTGACAGCCCTGGGCGAAATTCTGATTGATTTCACCATGCAGGGTGTAAACAGCCAGAATATGAACGTCTTTGCCCAGTACCCCGGAGGAGCTCCAGGCAATGTCTGCGTGCAGGTCAGCCGTCTTGGCGGACAGGTCGCTTTCATGGGAAAAGTCGGTCTGGACATGCACGGCCGTCTGCTCAAAACGGTTCTGGATCAGGAGGGCATTTCCACACGAAACCTGATCGAAGATCAGGAGCATTTCACCACCCTCGCTTTCGTATCCGTAGACGAAAACGGCGAGCGGGAATTTTCCTTTGCCCGCAAACCGGGTGCGGATACGCAAATCTGTTTTGAAGAGCTCGATCTGAACGAGCTGCAGCAGGCGAAAATCTTTCATGTTGGCTCGCTTTCTCTGACCGCCGAACCTGCCTGCAGCACAACGCTTCAGGCAATCGACTTTGCGAAAAAATGCGGCGCCCTGATCAGCTACGATCCAAACTATCGCGCCAGTCTGTGGCCCGATGAAGAAACAGCGATTGAAAAAATGCGCAGCCTGATTTCTTCGGCGGATCTGATGAAGATTTCCGATGAGGAAACGGAGCTGCTTACCGGAAAGGCCGACCCGGAAGAAGCCGCCAGAGCGCTCGTCGAGCAGGGCGTAACGATTGCGGTCATCACCCTGGGCAAGGACGGCGCCCTGGCGGCGACAAAAGATTTCGTCGTACGCGCCGGCGGATTTAAAAGTCAGCTGGCCGATACCAACGGAGCCGGCGACTCGTTCTGGGGATCTTTCCTGGAGCAGATTGCCAGAAGTCCAATCGAACCGGGTCAGCTCGATTCGAAAACGCTTGGACAGATGCTGGAAAACGCCAACGCCTGCGCAGCCCTGACCGTTCAGAAGCCCGGCGCCATTCCCGCGATGCCTGCGGCAGCGGAAGTCAACGCCTTTCTGGAAGCCAGCGGACGCAAAGCAGCGTTCTGAGCGGTTCCCCTCGGATGGGCGGGTATAGATTGGCATCGATCGGTACAGAGCGGTATGGATGCACGAAGAGTTGCATTGACTGGCCTGCGTGAGGAAAATGAAACGCAAAGGTAAGGCAGAAACAGCCTGAATCGATCGCCGCCTTATGCGGCGAAACGAATAGAGAAGCAAGACAGGAAGCACCTGAAAAGGCAGCAGCTCCGGGAGGCAGGAATATGGAAAAACTGACGATGGCAGATATTGCCAAAGCGGCGGGGGTCGGGAAAAGTACCGTTTCGCGCTATTTCAACCACGGCTATGTCAGCGAGGACGCCCGTTCAAAAATTTCGGCGGTCGTTCGCAGGACCGGATTCGAGCCGAGCGTGGCTGCCCAGAATCTGCGCTCTAAGGAGTCGCATACGATCGGTATTATCGCGCCGACGATGACGAGTACCGTCACGGGGCGTCAGCTGACGGTCATTGATGAAACGCTGCGTGCAGAAGGCTACAGCTGCATTATCATGACCGCCCATCATCATCGCGAACGTGAAATTTCCGCTATCGAATACATGCGCTCGCTGAAACTGGATGGCGTCATTCTCATTGCCACGACCATCGATGAAAAGCTGGAAAGCCTGCAGAAATCGAGCAATGTTCCGTTTCTGGTCATGGGCCAGGAATTTGAAAGCGGCGTTTCGGTCGTTTACGACGATTACCGCGCAGGTCGGGATGCCGGCCGATACGCCCGAAAGATGGGCCATGACGATGTCGTCTACGTTGGCGTCTCCCCAAACGATCAGGCCGTTGGCGTTACCCGTAAACAGGGCGTACAGGATGGCCTGAAGCAGGAAGGGGACGAGATGAAAAGCTTTGCTTTTGTGGAAACGTCCTTTTCCTATGAAGAAGCCAAAGAAGCCTGCGATCGCATTCTCGATGAACACGTTCCGACGATGATGATCTGCGCGACCGATAAAATCTGTCTGGCCGCGTACAAATCGCTCAGTGAACGGGGACTTCACGTTCCGGAAGATGTTTCCCTGATCGGGTTTGGCGGCTATGAAGCCGGTCAGCTTCTTACGCCGGCGCTCACGTCCATTCGGTTTAAAAACGAAGAAGCCGGAGTGCTTGCCGCAAAGACGCTGATTTCCATGATTCGCAATGAGCCGGTCAGCCGCATGCAGACGATCGGCTACGAATGGAGTTATGGCGATTCGGTTCTCGATCGAACGAAAACGAACTGAAATCCAAAGAAAAGAAAAAATGAGAAAGGGCCGGCAGAAATGTGAATATGCATGTTCAGCCGGTCCTTTTTGTCGTATGTCAACGGTCTGGAGGAGGATGGCGGAATGCGGTTATTTCACAAAGCCGGCTTTACGCTTTAGTCCGTCATGCTTTTCAGATCATTGAGGCGATTTTCATAGCGAAGAATATCCGTTTTGTCCTCGGTTACGGCTTTCGTGAGCACGATACCAACGCAAAGAAGAAGCTTAAGCTTGCGCACAATCTCTGGCTTATCTTCTGGGTCATCCTCTGGAACGGGCGTTTCCATCAAAAACGGCTCAATTTGATCAAACAGAGCTTTCGCCTCTTTATACTGGCGATTGCTGTAATACATGCCTAACGTAAATTCGCTGGCTTTCACCATTTGGAGAATGTTGATGCTGCAGGGAAAGAGGTTGAGCTTATGGGCGGCCAGAAGCATAGAACGCCGGTAATACAGGAGGGCACGGGTTCGATCGTTCAAGTACCTGGCGATATGACCGAGCTGGGCGAAGGCCGCATACCAGTAGTCCCACTCGTCTTTTTTCAGAATGCCCCCGCTTTTCGTAAACTGCGTGCAGAGCGGATCGATTGTTTTGAATACCTTGAAGGCTGCTTCGTCCTGATGACAAGCCTGATATGCTGTTCCGCAGCGAAACAGAGCCAGCAGATAATAATGAAAAATCGTATTGTCGGATTTTCTGGCATAGACACTTTCGTAAAAATGGACTTTCAGACAGGCAAGCGGAATTTTCCATGTTTTGTCCGGCAGAGAATTGTGGATGGCTTCTGCATCTGCCATCCAGATTTCAAAGAGACGCGCCGCGGTACGCATCTCTTTGCCGTTTGGTGTGCAGCACAGAGCAAGGCAGATCAGAATTTCGCAGCTTTGCGATTCGAGTTCATACGAGGTGAGTGAAAAATCCTTCAGAGCGATGACCAGCGTATCCATCAGCTCGAGTGCGGAATACTCCTCCTCAGGGGCAGCCAGACGGGAAAACTGGGTGCTGAGTTTTTGAAACGAGGTGAGAAATGCCTGCGGATTTTGGAAATGCAGACAAATGGACGCAAATTCTTTTTCCAGTACACGCCAGGTGTTCCAGAACTCGGCGGCATCTTTGTCCTTAAGATCAAACGGTCCGCACGTCAGACTCTCCATCCATTTCAGTCCGTCTTCGCAGAACTGACGGGCTTTTTCATACTCCTCCAAAGCAGAACAGGCACGGGCGGCCAGAGAAAAGGAATCGGGCCAGCTGCACTGGCTGTTTAGCGGCAGACCAAGAGAAGACGCGGTTTTACCGTGTTTGATGGACTATAAGGCGTGGGCACAGGCCTGCGAATGATTTTCCTGCTGCAGATAAAGGCTTGCTATTTCATGATGAATCAAAGACAGTTTGTCTTCCTTCAGGGGATGGAGAGTTTCCGGATCAAAGCGCATCCAGATGTTCAGAGCTTCTTTCCAGGCAATAAGACTGTCTTCCGGACGGCTGAAATAATCGATTCGCGCAAGATCCATCCAGCTTTCTGCATAGTTTCTGTACGTGGTTTCATCCGGGTGGATCTGGATGGCCTGCGCATGCAGATCGATCAGGAGCTGAAACACAGACCGTCGAAGCGCTTCATTTTTGGAATCCCATACGGCATCTCGCAGCAGATTCGTCATGTCCAGCCAGTCTTCGAGCTGCGCGGGGAATAAATCCGTATGGGAGAGGTACTTCACGGCGCTTTGGCAGGCTTCCTCCATCGCCTGATCCGCTTTTTGGGGCGCACCGGCTTCCAGATAGCACAGCGCCAGATGGGCCAGAAGCGCCGTCGGATGGTGTCCCGGATAGTTTGCAATTTCCTGTTCAGAATGAATGCGGGTCAGACTGACCCCTGTTTCCAGACTTCGGCAGGCGGCGTCGCAGTCTTCGAGCTTTTTAAGAATCCGTCGGGCGGCATCCCACAGCACTTCCTCAAATTGAACTGGAATACCGCTTTCCAGAAGCGAAGCAGGAAGAGACTGCGCTCGACTGGCGCCAATATGATCCAGAGCCAGATCGATCCAGGAGAGCGCGGTGTACAGCTTTCCCCGCTCTTCATAAAACTGAGCGGCATTGTACATATCCACCGCATTTTTCGGGATTCGAAGCGGCTTCCTCTCTTCTTTGATCTGTCCGTTTTTTACGGAATACTTCGGCCCGGTTAGTTTCTGAAGATGATTTAAAGCCCTCTGATAGCAGTGATCGGCCGAAAGCCAGTCGTTATTTTGTTCGCTGATCTCTGCACGGCAGAACAGGCAGGCGATCATCTCCTTTCTGGCTTCCTGGGATTCCTTGAGCCGGACAAGAAGAGAATGCATAGCTGCATCCACGCATTTTATGGCTTCATCCGTCCGGTTCAGTTTACGGTACGCCTCGGCCATGGTTCTGCGAACAGCGGCCTGCAGAATATCCTGCTCCAGAGTAACTGCATCCGCTTCGAGAAAGCGCGAATACGTTTCGATGCAAAGACGGTACTGACCGGCCGCATATTCCTGGTCTGCCTGATTTAACAGCCTCTGATTTTCGATGGAACGCGCCTGCGTCTGAGAAAGAAAGCCGCTTTTGTCCGCCAGTTTCTCCATCTGCTTGCAAAGCTCGCTTTCTTTTCTGAAGTCCTGCTGTTCCTGGGCCAGCCGGACTTCCAGCTCCAGAATCTGGTATTTCCAGCCGCAGGCAAGATCGGTCAGTTCCCTGGGAACCTTTTTCATCCAGCTCCAGAACTGCGCAATCGTCTTTTTTGCATCCTCTGGACGGCTGTCGTTGATCTGAAGATTGGCAAGATAAAAAAAGCTGAAAAGAACGGTCGATAAAAGCGCCTCGTTGATCCCCTTCAGGGGACTGGCCATCTGAATCAGATCGTCCAGGACAAGCATCGCGCCTTCCTTCTGGCCGGCATGAAGGCAGCAGTTTGCCATGGACGCATAAAAAAGGATTTTGAACGGAGTACTGTCGTATGGGCTGAGATCGTACGGAATATCTTCCAGGAGAAGAAGAATCGGATGCAGCACGCTGGCACACGTCGTGTTGAGTTCTTCAAACCAGCCCAGACGGGTCAGCGTGTTCAGATAGCGGATTGTGATGTCAAGCAGACGCTCAATCGTTTCCGTGGAGGGCTGGTCTTTGAAGGATTGGATCGTCTTTGCAAAATAACGTTTTAAAAACTCAACGCCTTTGCGCGGATCGACCGGAACGCCGTCTCCGTACAGGTAAATATCGGAAAGAACGAGAAGCGCCTGGTCTACTCCCTTTTCGGCCGCCTGATTCAGAAGCGGAATGGCGCGAGCGGGATTGCGTTTCGTGTCGACGCCTCTCAGATAGGCAAGGCCCAGATAGAAAAGCTTCTGGGGATTCTGCGGTTCTTGGCTCTGTGTTTTCGGATTTTCGAAAAGGGACTGTAAAGATTCACGAAGATCATCCGACTGGAGGGAAAAAACCGGCGGAAAGCCGGCATACAGCAGCTTCAGGACATCTGTATTCGCTGGTTCCATCTGGACAGGAATGATTTTTTTGCGGTACTGGACGGCAGCCGGATATTCATATTCGCTTATATAATTTTTTTCTTCGAGTTTTGGCGTTACGAGCAGCGTGATCAGCTCGCTTCGTTTCATCTGATCGAAAATCTGCTGGCTGAAATCTTCTCCCGGCATCAGAAAGTCGTCGTACCAGACCCCGACATCCCATGTGCATTCCAGAGACTGAACGAAATCCAGAAAATCCTGCGCATAAGCCCAGTCTTTCTTACGGTAGCTGACAAAAATATACGAATGAAACGAGCTTCTTATTTTCTCGATCAGCGGGGGTTCCAGAATCACGGACTGAAGATATGACCGCATACGGCTTTCAAAATTCTGTCGTTTCAGAAAATCCGGCTGAAAATCCAGATACTGAAGATCTCCGAACAGCTGGGAATAGGCAGACAGATCGATACTGTCCAGAAGGATGGGAAGAAGAAGAACTTTACTTTCGCGCAGCGCCCAGATCAGTTTAAGCGTATTTTCCTGTTCAGAGCGAAGCAGTCGGGAAGAAACCGCAATGACGGCCAGCGTGAATTCCTGCAGCAGGCGCAGATCCTCTTCACTCCAGAGGGCATTTTCTGGATCCGGCGCAAGAATCAGGCAGTTGACCTGGTCGCGGATGGTTTGAATAATCTGTGAATCTGTCGAACGATCCCCTGAGGGGATAAACAGAACTTTGCTGAGTCCGCTTTCCTGAACGGTATTTTCTGGATAATATTTGAATTTCATGCCGTCTCCTTTCCATGTCTTTCGTCCGTGGGATTTCGTCCGTGCATTTCTTCTGCGTGCATGCGCAGGCAGAATCGGATGCAGAATACTTTTTTACTTTTCTTCTTTATTTATACCTATCGTATCCAGCGATTTATACCTATCGTATCCAGCGGCTTTCTTTGCGGGGTGTGTATTTCCCAAAACGGCCAAATCGGACATTCGAACGTATAAAAAGTCCGCCGGACGGTCTTTGACCATCGGGCGGACTTTAAACATCTTTCTAAGGAAGAAAAGATGAATTCCCATTAAAGAAACGGGAGTATTGGAATATGGATCAGGCTTTCTTTTTCGACGGGGCGAACGAATGATGAAGGCGCCACAGGAAAAGCAGACCGCGCGCGTCGAGTTCCACGCCCATCGCAACCCAGGCACCGGCCAGTCCAAAGGAGCGGGAAAGCCAGGCGGCCAGCGGAATACGGATGCACCAGATGGAGAGGAAGTTGAGGCAGGCAGGCCAGATCGTATCGCCTTTTCCGCGCAAAATGCCGGAGCAGACGATGGAAGCGCCATAAAGCGGTTCCGCAAACGCTTCGAGCCGAAGCATGGAAGTTCCGAGTTCAATGACGGCTGGATCCGGGGTGAGAATGTTCATCAGCCACGGGGCAAAGACGAACATGACGACGCCCGAAAGAGCCATCATGCCCATGCCGATGCGTACGATGCGCCAGCTGATTTCCCGGGCCAGATCGTGCCGGTTGGCGCCGGTACACTGCCCGATGATGGCGGTTGCGGCGGATCCGCAGCCGTAGCCGGGCATGTAACAGAGACTTTCCGCGGTGATCGCAAAGCTGTTGGCCGCAATGGAAACCGAACCGAGAGAAGAGACGATGCGGGTAAACATGACATAGGAAGAGCCGGAAATCAGCTGTTCCAGACTGATTGGAACGCCGATGCGTACGGCTTTGGAAAGGGAATGACGGGTAAAGTGAATCCGGCATTTCCCTTTGAGAAATTCGTTTTTAAACAGGACGCGCCACGTGAGAAACAGGGACGCGCACGCCATGGCGGCGCCGGTTCCTAAAGCGGATCCGGCTACGCCCAGATTCATCGCGAAGATGAACAGGTAGTTGAACAGGACGTCGAGCATGCACATGACAATTTGCGTCATGCCCGGCAGCCGGGTATCGCCGGCCGCCTGCAAGGTCGCGATCGCCCAGGTGTTTAACAGAGAAAACGGCAGACACAGACAGAAAATGCCGAGATAGGCGCTCGCATCCGCCAGAATGGCGTCTTCGCCGCCCAGCCAGACGGGAACCATTCCTGAAAGGCCAAAGCCGATGCTGCCGATCAGAAACGCCACGCCTAAAATGACGAGCAGACCCTGCCGGCTGCAGTTGCGGGCTTCTTCATTGTTTCTTGCGCCGATCGCCTGCGCGGTCTGCACCGAAAAGCCGTAGACGGAGCCGGAACAGATGCCGTTGATCAGCCAGGTGCTCGAAGAGACCAGACCGATGGACGCGCCGGCCTGTACCCCGAGATGGCCGACCATCGAGGCGTCGATCATCTGCATGATGGTGACGGAAACCTGCGCCAGAATGGCAGGCCAGGAAAGCGATAAAATGAGTTTTCGCTGCATGGAGGCGTTGAGCGGTTTGTCCGCGCGCAGTGCGGATAATAATTGAGAGGAGTCTGTCATATCCGCTATTATCCATCGAATTGTTCCGGAATGCCTGACCAAAGAAAACGTTCTGCCAAGTCTGTTCGAGAAATTTACTATCCTTTCCATTTTCTCCTCGGGTTCTGCTTTTTCCTTTTGATGAGATATGGCTTTTTATCCGCGGGAGAAACGAACCGGCAGATCCGCAAACGCGCCGTTTCAAAGCGGACTCGAATGTGGCTTTTCAGATTCGCCATCCTGAATTGGAATTTGTCATCCGGAAAAAGGAAAAAGAAAGGAGGATGTCATGATTGTTTCCGCAAGCTGCCGAACCGATATTCCCGCGTTTTACACGCCCTGGCTGCTCAACCGCCTGGAGGAGGGCTTTGTGGACGTGCGCAATCCGTTTTATCCCAAACGGGTTTCGCGCATTTACTTTGAAGACGCGGATGCCTGGATGTTCTGTACGAAAAATCCGCTGCCGCTTATTCCGTATCTGGACCGGTTCAAGCAGCCGATCTTAATGGATGTGACGATTACGCCGTATAAAAAGGATCTGGAACCGGCGGTACCCGATAAAACGAAAATTATTGAAGCGGTCCGCTTCATGGGCGAAAAGCTGGGAAAGGATCATGTGTCGGTTCGCTACGATCCGATTTTGCTGAATCCAACGTATACGGTGGACTATCACATTCGGGCTTTTGAGCGGCTCTGTTCTCTGCTCGAAGGCGCGGTGGAGACGATTTCCATTTCCTTTCTCGACGACTACAAAAACGTCCGCCGTCATGCCGGCGAACTGAATGCGCACGAACCGAGTGAAGCCGAATTAAAAGCTATTGGCGAAGCGTTCGCAAAATGCGCTGCGGATCATGGCATTCCCGTTTTCACCTGCAACGAAAAGCAGATTCTAGCCCCGTTCGGCGTGCCTTCCGGCGCCTGCTTTCCTATGGAACTCGCGCTGGCCTGGACCGGCCGCAAGTTTCGAAAGTGGAAAGCGCGCGACTGCGGCTGCGTCGAAATGGCGGATCTTGGCGTCTACAACACGTGTGCGCACCTTTGCCGCTACTGCTATGCCAACTTTGATGAAAAGCAGATCGCCCAAAACCGGCGTCTTCATGATCCCAGTTCGACGATGCTGGTGGGACATCTGGAAGCCGACGATGAAATCATTCGCCGCAAACGATAAACTGCACGTAAAATTAAACCAGATCGAATCCAAATCGGATTTTCGAAATCCGATTCCGGTCGATCCTTAGCCAGACCGGCGGAAAGGAGAGAAGCATGTCATCCAGCCCACTTTTTGAACAGGCACTCGACGAACTCGAACGTCTTCAGAAACTGTTAGAAGACCATCATCTGCCTTCTCAGATTGCCGCCGACCTGCAGCTTGAGATTGACCAGAGAACAAAACGCCGCAAGGATGCAGCTGCTGTTTCTTCCAGAACGCCGGAGCGTACGCGGCGAGCCGCCGCTCCGGAACCGCCTCAAACGCATCCGACGCGGCCAGTTTCCCCAAAACCACAATCGGAAGAAGCGTTTTTCGCCCAGCGTGAACCGCAGCCGCCGGTCCACAATGAACAGGCTGTTGAGCACAAACGGGCTGCTTTTCAGCCCCGGGCGGAATTTTCAAAGCCGTCCGATTCGCAGACACAGTCGGAGACGGCTGCTTCCAGATCCGATGAGCCGGTCGAATCGCCCGTAAAACGAGGAAAACCTTCCGTTTCTTCCCCTTCCGCTTCACCGAAAAATCCGCTGGCGTATGCGGATCTGCTTGGCATCGCGTTTCCTTCCAATGGAGAAACGTATTTTGTCCGTTCCCAGAAAGGCTTCTTTTATCAGCCCTGTCCGATCCGTCTGCGGCCGGGCTGCCCGTACTTTCAGAAAAACGCCAAGCCGGAATGCAAAACCTGTACCGTTCGGCCCGCTATTTCGCTTGGACGAAGAGAAGTGCTCAATCATCTTCACGGACAAAGTGAAATCGGGCTTTCGCCGTTAAGCCAGGATGGTCACATTGCCTACGCCTGTATCACGATCGAAAGCGGCCAGGGGCAGAAGGCTGCGCTTGAAGTTCAGAGGGCAGCTAAAGCGATTGGACTCGATGTTCTTTGCGAAGAACGCAAGGAAGACGGTGTTTTGTCGTGGCGCATCTGGTTTTTACTCGCGATGCCGGTGGACGCCTCCCGGGTTTCCCGCTTTTTGCGCGCGTTTCTGATCAACGGGTTTGCCAAAGGTGAGCTCAGGGATCTGCGCTTTCTCGATCAGACGTTCCCGCGTATTTTTGTCAAGGAACAGCCCAAGGAGCGGGGAATGGCGTTGCCGCTTCCGCTGTTTGGCTGGCTCGATGAAGCGCTGCGAAAACAGGGAAGAGACGCCGATCGGTATTCCATTCTGATCGATGAAAAAGGCGAAGAAATTGCCGATCCGTTTGCGCAGATACAGTCGATTACCCGTGTGGAACCGGCCCAGATGGAGGCGCAGATTCGCGAATGCACCTCGCGCAAGCGGGAAGAACTGTTTGCGGGCGATCCGAAAAGCGAGCCGGACACGATGGAGTCCATGCGCCTGATCGCCGCGGACGACGATCCGTTTGTATTTGCGCCTTTGCAGGAATCCGGCGTGATCGAAGTGATCGAAAAAGGACGGATCTGGGTGTGCGCGGATGCGCTGCCCGCTTCTGTACAAAATCAGATTCTGGCGATGGGCAGCTACTGGAATCCGGCGTATCGCTCGCAGAAAAACAAGTTTGCGACCGGACCGCGCATCGTTTCGCTGGCTAGACGCGAAGCGCATGGACCGCAATCCGGTTCACAAAATGCCGATTCTGAAAATACTGAAAACAAAAACAATACGGGACTGGGCACGCGCTGGATTTCGCTGCCCCGTCATTTAAAAGCGCCGCTTCTTTATCGGCTTTCTCAGGCTGGAGCGACAGTGGATCTGCAGGACTGGGAAAGCGAAGGGCAGTCGGTTCCGATGGAATTTAACGGCGAACTTCGTCCGGAACAGGTGTCGCTGGCTTCCGCTCTGTATCAGAAAGGGAGCGGCATTCTGGAAGCGGCAACGGGGACCGGAAAAACGGTCATCGGCGCAGCGCTGATCGCGCAGATTTCGAGAAGCACGCTGATTCTGGTCAATTCCAAGGAAATCTTGCAGGGCTGGGTCAGTTCGCTGAACCGCTTCCTGCATTTTTCCAGTCCGGAATGGGAAAACTGGAAGGCGCCTTCGAAAAACTATCCAGGAAAAATCGGGGTGCTGCAGGGCGCTACGCGTTCGCTTTCTGGGCGCGTGGATGTGGCCATGGTGCCTTCGCTGGTCCAGAAGGAAAATCTCGAAGAACTGCTTTCCGGCTATGGCGTCGTCTTTGTGGATGAATGCCATCATGCCGGCTCGCCGTCCTATCAGAAAGTACTCGACGCGCTGCAGGCCAAACGCGTATACGGTCTGAGCGCGACGCCAAAGCGGACTGACGGCCTTTCGACAAGCATGTTCTGGCAACTGGGTGAAATCGCGGCTTCGTTCAGTTCGAAAGATCAGATGGCCAGTCAGACGTTCCACCGTCTGATCTGTCCGCGCTTGACACCCTTTGCGGGAAGCGACGCGGAAAACAATGACTTTACCCGTCTGGTGCAGGAAGCGGCTTCGCATCCGCTGCGCAATGAAATGATCGTGCAGGATATCCGCGAAGCGCTCGATAACGGGCGAACCGTTCTGGTGCTGACGCGCTTTATTGAACATGCCCATACGCTCGCTCGTCTGCTGGCCCCCGGAGACGATACCGAACTGTTCGTCTACGCGGGTGATCCCAAACGCAAGCAGGAAAATACAAGACGCCTGCGCGAACTCGAAGATCCCAAAGTACGAAAAGATAAGAAAGTCGTGCTGATCGGCACGTATGCGAGCATCAGTGAAGGCTTTGACTTTCCGCTGCTCGATACACTCATGCTTGCGCTGCCGATTCGTTCGCAGATCACCATTTCACAGTCGATCGGTCGAATTCACCGCCAGACGCGAAACAAGCAGATTGCCATCGTCTACGACTATGCCGACGTGCAGAACCGCATGCTGGAAAGCATGTATCAGGCAAGACTGAAAGAGTACGTCAATCAGGGCTATCAGATCGGCGAAGTACTCGATGAGCGAAAAGGCACGTCTTCGGGAAAGGTGTACCGGACAGAAGACTACATTTCAGCCTGTGTGCGCGATATCCGCCAGGCGAAAAAACGGGTGGCGCTCTGTATGCGCGCCTTTGAGGATGAGCAGCTGCAGACGCTGATCGATGTGGCCGGTCAGAAAGCGCTCGAAGGCGTTCGCTTTGATCTTTTTGTCGAAAACGCCTCCGATGAACAGGTACGCCGCATGCGCAATGCGGGTTTCCATGTTCATTTTCACGACCGCATCGTCGCGTGCTGTCTGATCGTGGATCAGGAAATTGTCTGGTACGGCAACGTGTTTTCTTCGCAGGCGGCCTCTTCCGGCATTGTGCGGATGGTGTCGAGAAAGGATGCCAACGAGCTGCTCGAAGCCAGACGCCGCGAAGAAATCCGGCAGCTCAGTCTCCAGCATGCTCAGGCTTCCCAGTCCTGAGCGTAAAAAGCAGGCGCTCCAAATACGAAAACGCAACAGAAGGGAAGTACGAAAGGCACGTTTGCCGGTCGATTTTGACGGCGTGACCTTTGTCTTCCCTTCTTTTTCTTGAGCGTACCCGCTTGGTATAATGAAAGCGTCCTGTCCAGAGTCCGAGCACGCAGGCAAGCAAAGAGAAAACCGTGTTCATAAGAGCCCTGGACAGATTAAGTGGAGGAAATAAAACTAATGGTTATTGATCTTGACGATATTGTGGATGCCATTCAGGGCGGAAGCAATTCGGTTGAGTATTATCTCAATACCCGTACGGGAGAAATCATCATGCGTGATGATCGTCTTTCCGTAAGAGAGCTCAACGACATCGATGATGAACTCGACAAAGTCTACGATTCCATTTTGCTGATCCCGACATCCCGCGATGCGGGCGACATCCGCATGATGCGTGAATTTACGTGGACACTCCCGGACGGTCAGGCCAAGGACGCGCTGACGACCGCTTTAGGCAACCGCAAAGGCATTTTCCAGCGTTTTCGCAACGCGCTGAACAGTTTCAACCTGCTCAACGACTGGTATGAATACGAAGACGACCGCTACATGGAATTTGCACGCAACTGGTGCCGCGACAACGAAGTCGCTTTTGAAGAAGTCCCGAAAATTGTCTATCGCCGTGCGGTGCGCAGCGATGTGAAAACGATGGTTGAACTGCGCAAGAAAGAACTCGGTCTTGCGCCGGAGGACGATTCGTTCGATTTCGAACTCGACCGCTACTTTGCAGCGCAGATGCGAAACGGCGCGTTGTATGAAATTTTCGCCTGGTGGAAAAACCGTATCGTCGCGTGCGGCGCCATCGCCTGGGTCTTCACGCCGCCAACACCCGAACTGCCCGATGGCCGCAATGGCTATCTGTGCAACTTCTGGTGCGATGAAGAAGTAAAGGGAAACGGCTACGAAAAGGAAATTCTTTCCCGTCTGCTCGAAGAGGCAAAACGCCGCAAGCTGCCGGTTGTCCGCTCCT
This sequence comes from Allobaculum fili, assembly GCF_020969955.1. Lineage (NCBI taxonomy): Bacteria > Bacillati > Bacillota > Erysipelotrichia > Erysipelotrichales > Erysipelotrichaceae > Allobaculum > Allobaculum fili. Next base: position 160,731 of record NZ_JAHDSX010000001.1, read on the forward strand.
ATGGACTGGATGCAGAACTCGTTGAATCCTTTGGCTTTAAGCCCGAAGACGATGTTCGCAAAGCCGTTCTGAAACTGAAATAGAAACGAGATTTTTAACGATCCATAAAAATAAAACGCCGCAGGCGGAAACTGCTGTTTCCGCCTGCGGCGTTTATCGTTTCAAAAATTTCGATTCGATCTTCGAGCCGGATTTTTCAGGCCCGGTTTTGCATAGGAATCTTCGGTCTGGGATTATTCGTGAGAGTTGCAGCATCCGCCTTCGTGGTCATGATCGTCGCCGTGGCAGCATCCGCCTTCGTGGTCATGATCGTCGCCGTGGCAGCATCCGCCTTCGTGGTCATGATCGTCGCCGTGGCAGCATCCGCCTTCGTGGTCATGATCGTCGCCGTGGCAGCATCCGCCTTCATGGTCGTGATCGTCACCGTGGCAGCATCCGCCTTCGTGGTCGTGATGGCCGCCGCATCCGCATCCGCCGCCTTCGGCTGGCGCGAATACCATCAGTTCGCCGTTCTGCAGATCGACAAAAGCGTCATCGCAGTATTTGGCGGTATCTTCATCCATCAGCACTTTGATGCCGTTGATTTCCACCGGCTTGTCGCCTTCTTCGTAGCGAACCATCTGGAAAACGGGTGCTGCGGAGCAGCAGGTCTGATGAAGGGTAGCCATCAGTCCGTCTGCATGGTTTTCTTCCAGCATGGGTTTCAGCACGTTAGCGGCTGCATCTGTAATTGTTAACATATGTTTCTGCCTCCATTTCTCCTCTATTTTAAAAGAGTTTCGGTTCAGGCGCTCGGTTTAGCCCTGTCTGTTTGAAATGTTTATAAGTCATAAAACAGAATGAGTGTCAAGAAATATTATTATGGGAATGTGGAATATTCTTACGAAATAAGGGGAAATACAGGCAAATGGGGTTCAGAAGGGGGTCTGGACGGTTAAGATGAAGGTGCGAGGTAATCTATATGAAACTGATCACCCTCAGACAGCTTGAAGCACAGGCGCGCACCGGGGACGGAAAAGCCTGTCTGGCCTTGTACCAGGAGTATTCCAACAACACCCGGGATGAAAAAACCGCCAGAAAGTGGCTGGATCTCGCTCTCGATTACGATGAGCCGAGAGCCCAGTTTCTCGAAGGCGTGTATTCGATGAAAGTCGGCGAAATTGCGCACGGCGTACAGTTTTTGAAGCTGGCCGCTTTTAACCGCAATACCGACGCCATGAATGTCCTGGCGATGTACTACCTGGGAAACATTCACGGAATCAGCCATACGGTCATTGATCTGGAGCTCGGGCTTGATTATCTCTATCAGGCCGCGAACGGCGGATGTCCGGATGCACAGATTGTTCTGGGAAAATGTTTTTATCTCGGAAAATGGGTAAGCCGCAACAAGTATCTTGCCCGCTACTGGATGGAAAAAGCCGCAAAGGCCAAAAGCCGGCTGGCCGCACGCATGCTCGAAGACATGCAGGCCGTCAGTGGCGCGCTCAACTGAAAAAGCAGTGAATACCGTCTGAACCCCCGAAAAGCGAGACTTGATTTTTAAGTCGGCTTTTCGGCTTTTGTTTTGGGAAAAAGGCGCCGACATAAGGGGATTGAATGTTGTTGAGAGCGCGTTCAGAACGATGGTTCCATACAATCCGCAGACGAAGGTGCAGACGAGAAAAAGGGACGGTTCGGACGACTCTTTTCTGGTGCTATACTTCAAACCATGAACGAAAATGAATCGCGCCGTCTTTTTCTGGACGGTATGAAAACTTCGATTCCCATTGCACTTGGCTACTTCGCCGTCAGCTGCGCCTACGGCATGGCAGCCATTATACAGGGCATGACTGTAACCGAGGCGGCGATCACTTCGCTGATCAATCTGACGAGCGCCGGACAGTTTGCGGGAACGACGCTGATCTGCGCGGGCGCCAGCCTTTTTGAGCTCATTCTCACCGAGCTGATCATTAACGCGCGCTACTTTCTGATGGCGATTTCGCTGGCGCAAAAATGCGGCGGATCGGTGCCTCTTGGCAAGCGTCTGCTCATGGCGTACGGGATTACCGATGAAATTTACGCGGCGGCCGTTTCCAAAAAAGGAAAGCTGTCCTTTGTCTGGTTCATGGGGCTGGTCGTCTTGCCGGTCATTGGCTGGACCGCGGGAACGATTGCCGGCGGACTGGCGAGCAGTCTGCTCCCTCAAAATCTGGTCAACGCGCTGGGACTGGCCATGTATGGCATGTTTATCGCCATTTTTGTACCGGCGGCCCGCAGGGAAAAAGCCGTGGCGATCTGTGTCCTGCTTTCCATTGCGCTCAGCTGTCTGTTTGCCTGGACGCCAGGTCTGAAAGAACTGTCCAACGGCTATGTGATCGTAATTGTGACCGTTCTGGCTTCCGCATTCTGTGCCTGGAAATTTCCAAGGAAGGAGGACGAACCGCAATGAGAACGGCCGAGATGTATACCGGCATCGCGGTCATGGCACTGGTGACGTATGTCATTCGCATGATTCCGATGGCCCTGTTTTCCAGGCCGATTCGATCGCGCTTCTTTCAGTCCTTTCTCTACTACGTACCGTACGCCGTCCTTTCGGCGATGACCTTTCCCGGCGTTTTTGCGGGTTCGCTTTCGACTGCCGTCTGCTCGATCGGTGTACTGGCCGCAGTCATCAGCGCCTGGTTTGGCGGCAGCCTGCTTCAGGTGGCCTGCGCCGCAGCGGGCGCAGCCTGGATTGCGGGACTCGTTCCCGGTCTTTAATAATTCAGCTGGAGAGATCCAGACTGCCGGATCTGGATGGAATCGCCTGCAGAAATGGATGCTGAAAAGCGATCGAAATTGAGACAGAAAAGGCGAAGGCTTACGCGGCTTCTTCCCTGTGGGAAGAGGCATCTGGCGTAAGGTCCTTCGCCTTTATGTGTTTTGTTCTGGGCTGTTCTGGAGAATATTTTGAAGTTCTTACTGGTTTTGCGCCCGGTTCATGGTGCGCTTCTGCGTCTCGGGAAGGAAATGGACCATGATGAAGCGGTCATACAGCCAGTAAAACAGCATCGCGAACAGAACGCCGGCAATCGTCAGTCCAATGCGCAGAATGACCGCGTCTTTCAGACCGTACAGTCCGGCCGCCAGCGACAGGGCACCAAAGCAGTTGAGCATCGTCTTGTGCCGGTATTCTGAACACAGGCCCAGACACAGACCGCCGACCGGACCGAGCAGCGGATACAGCTGGGGCGGAAGAATTTTATAGACGACATAAAACAGCAGGGAACCGGCGATGACGCCAAGAATCCGGTCGCGCTTCTTTTCGTGAATGCGGTTTTCAATCTGCGCATCCGAAAGCAGGGAGCCGCACGCAAAGCCGGCCCACATGTAGCGCGGAACGACAAAGAGCGAAAAGATTGTCAGAAGCAGGCTGACACCCAGCGTCAGACGCAGCTGCCACTGGCACTTGTAGTTGTACAAAGTGAATTCATGAAAGACCATGCCAAGCGTCCGGTCCGGATTGGCGTTTCGATGATTGCGCCACAGCACGATTGCACAAAGGACATAGCCCACAACCGTCATTTCCAGACGGCCGATCAGATCTTGTCCATACACCGGATTGCCGCAAAGAAAAATGTAGGCAAAGGAATACAGGCCGCCGTTTCCAAGCGACGGATTTTCGCACGTCAGGGCGATGATCAGAAGCAGGGCGCAAAAATGAATGACAAACGTCAGCAGAGGACTGGGGCGGAGCGAAGCGAGAATCGGCGCGCCAAAAAGCAGGGCGAACGCGACAAACATCGCAAACAGGGAATCCTTGATCCGGTAGCCGAAGCCGACAAACCGGCTCGCCAGTAAAATGCAGAAAATGGAGACCGCCATGGAACTGTTGGCCGAACCGAAGAGTGCCGTCATAAGACCGATAAAGGCGATCGCAAAGACAACGATCAGAAGCGAACGGACAAACATAGCCAGACGCCATCGGCGCTTCTCTTCGGGCGCGTCCGTTTTCGCGATCATGGCGCGGATCGCGGCCGGATTATATTGAATCATCTGATAAAAGGTCATGGAAGCCTCCTTTTCTCAAAAGGGCATCGAGAACGTTCCAGAAGGCAGCCATTGAATACACGTTGAATACAAAGGTATGGAATCGGTATGAAAAGAATGTACATTCTCGATACGTTCATCGTTCCGTTTCATTGTAAAACCACGGTAATAAAAATCGAAAAGGGATACCCGAACGAGAATGGACGGCGTAAAAGGGGGCGAGTGGAAACGGGTCAAATCGGGCTTGGTCATTCCAATCGACAGCCCTCCCCGTATAATGGAGGAAACAAAAGGAGCTTTTATTTATGGTAAAAAAAGACCACCTAGCATATTTGAAAGTACTGATCAGCACGTGTCTGATGGTCGGTGCGAGCATCGGTCTGTGCTTTTATTCCGCCGGTGCGTTTTACAGCCCGCTTTCCGGCGGCCTGGGCATTTCCCTGGGTCAGGCTTCGGCCTCGACGACCTGGATGCTCGTATTCATGGCGCTCAGCGCCCTGGCCGTCCCGTTTCTGCTGCGCAAGCTGCGGCTTCTGGACCTGCTTTTGATCGGTACCGCGCTTTGTGCCGGATCGGTTCTGATGATTGCCTTTTCCGTGAACGTGGCCTGGGTTTACATTTTCAGCGCCATTACCGGAATCGGCGCCGCGCTGATCGGCATGGTTCCGGCAAGTACGATCGTCCAGAACTGGTTTGTGAAGCATCGCGCCGGAGCGACATCGATCGCGCTGGCGGGATCGGCACTCGTGGCGGCGCTGTTTTCTTCCGTGTTCAGCTTTTCCATTTCCATGTTTGGCTGGCGCATGGGCTTCGTTCTGGAAGCTGTCCTCATTCTGGTGCTTATGCTTCCGGCGCTGCTCTGGAAAATTGATCTGACGCCGGCGCAGGCGGGCATGCAGCCGTATGGACATGAACAAGGCATTCCCGCAGAACCGGATGCGCGCAAGCTGTCCAACTCGGTTTTGTGGACATTCGCGCTGATCGCGATTCTGTCCGCCATTCTGATCGGTCTGCCGATGCACTTCTCTTCGCTGGCCGCCTCCATTGGCCGCACCACTTTGCTGGGGGCATCGATGCTGACGTATGCGATGCTTGGAAACCTCGTTTTCAAGCTGGTCGGCGGCTGGCTGTCCAACCGTCTGCAGCCGGTATGGACGATCGCCATTCTCGATCTCTGCTCGCTGATCGCTTCGATCGGCATTCTGATCTGCATTCTCAGCGGCGCAAGCGACGCCCTGTCCTGGCTGGCGTTCTTCCTTGGAAGCGTCTTTGCGTTAAGTGAACTTTCTCTGCCGCTGCTCGTTTCCGCCAATGCGGCACGCCGTCACTTCTCCGCGTTTTACGCCGTGCTCAACTGCCTTTCGACGATGACGACGGCTCTGTCGATCATGGTGATCGGCTACATGTATGACGGCCTGCACAGCTACGTATGGATGTACGTTCTGGCCATTGCAGCGGAAGTCCTGATTCTCTTCCTGCTCTGGCTGCTCATCCGCAGCGCGAAAAACGACGATCTGGTCACCAATGCGACAACCCGCTCGCTCGTTCTGAAGCTGCGTGACTGGGAAAACAAATACCGCAGCGAACGTTCCCGCAAAGCGCAGGAACGCCGCCGCAAGGAAGAAGAACAGAAAGCGTATGACGAAGAAATGAAGCGTCAGGATACGCCATCCGCCATGCGCGCGCATGTCGTGGCTTCTTCCATTGTCGTACCGTCCGAAAAGGAAACGGAAAAAGAAAACGCCCTCGAAGCCGAGCACGAAGCGAAAGAAGCTGCTGAAGTGAACCCGTTTGAAGAACCGGCCGACGCCAAAGAAAACGAACCGGTCGATGCCGAATACGTGGAACACGAAGGCGCAGCGCCGGACGAACATTCGCATACGGAAGACGAGGAAAAATCCAAACCGTCCGCCAAACCGGCAGACGAAAACGCTTCGGATCCCGCTACAGAGGAAAACGCAGCGCCTGCTGACGCTTCCAGATCCGAAGACGAAAAGAAAGACTAAGATTTCTCCGTTTTTAGTGGGGTAAGCGAAGACGAAGCGACTTTTCGTTCTTCTTTACCAAGCAAAACGTTTTAGAAAAAACAACAACGCCCTGGCTTGCCGCAAAGCCAGGGCGTTTTCAATTTCTGCAGTTCGGGTTACGCGAGGTAAACCCCTTCGGCAGAGGAAAAGCGATCCGCTTCCGGGATACGTTTGCCCGGACATGCGGATCGCTTTGTTATTTTGCGTATTATTTCTCGCCCTCTTCGGGAAGAGGAACGGTGACGATGCAGCTTTCATAGGCGTTGATGACCGCAGTCTGATCGATCACATAGCGGCGGGGATAGTCGCCGTAATTGAGATGGATGTGGCCGTGAAAGAAAAACTGCGGATGGTAGCGTTCGATCAGCCGGCCAAAGCCTTCAAAGCCGGTATGACACGGATCCTTGCCGTCGTAATGGCCGGCAGCCGGGGCGTGGGTGACGAGAATATCAAATCCGCCATGTTTCCAGAAGAGCGGCCAGAGCTTGCGGATACGCCGGTCCATTTCCTTATTGGAATACTGATGCGGGCCGCCGTTGTAAAACATCGATCCGCCAAGGCCTAAAATGCGCAGGCCTTTCCAGACAAAGATTTTCTCGTCAATATCCACGCAGCCTAAAGGCGGATGGGAGGCGTAGCCGAGATCGTGGTTGCCTGGCACGTAAAGAACATAGCCGTCAAAGCGGTCGGCGATGAATTCAAGGTAGCTGGCGGGCAGATCACCGCAGGAAATGATCAGATCGATTCCCTCAAACGTTTTCGGCGTCCACAGGCGGAAATACTGGGGAACGACTTCATCGGAAAGCAGAAGAATCTTGGCGGATTTCATGAGCGATCCGGGCTTTCCTGAAGGGAGCTCTTCCTGGCGTCGTTCGAACGATCCGGATTCTGGACATCCTCTCTGTTTTCAGCCGCTTCCGGATGGGCCTGCGCCTTGCTTTCAGAACTGTCGGCTTCCTCCAGATCCAGGCCGTGCAGGGTGACGAGCTTTTCGGCTTCGGGCATCAGATTGTCTTCATCGGGCAGATAGCCGATAACGCCGTCCACAAACCAGTCCATATGCGCGATTTCTTCCATGCTTAGCGACTGGAGGCGATCGCGCTCGGAGGGCACGCAGGCGAGATCTTCAAAGACGAAGAAGCGCTGATCGGCAATATCGTCGCGGATCTGGCTGATCAGTCTTCGCGTCTGCAGAGGCAGATGATCGGAAAACTGAATGTCCATCAGGCCGTTGGAAAGGCCGAGCCAGTAGTTGATGGACGGGGTGTTGTGATGAATCTCGTCGCTGCGGTACGTGCGGTTGAGAATGGAATAAATGATGCGGGTGTAAAAGACGTCCCACTTCTGAGCGACTGAAGAAATTTTGCAGAACTGGCCGCTGCGCACGTCGAACAGGCCAAACTGACGGCCGGAGCGGCTGCGCAGATCGAAATCCTGACCGCCGATGAAGATCAGGTCGATATCCATCGGAAATTCCCGGTTGGTCGCCGAATGGGTGGTGGACCAGTCGAGATACACTTTTGCATCGCTGCGCACCGCTCTGGCTCCGAGCGCGAAGGCGTTGATGTCGGCGATGGCGCCGAAAATCGGGTAGTCGGCAATGTAGCCCAGACGGCCGTATGTGGAAAGGGCGCCGGCGGCCATTCCTTGCAAGTACTGGATTTCATAGCCGCGGGTGTAGTACGACCGAACGGCTGTGTTTTCCGGATTGAGCGAGCAGTTCAGGAACTTGATCTGGGGATAGCGGGCCGCAAACGCGTTGGTTTCCGGAAGTTCAATCGGATGGCTCGTAAAGACGACGTTCGCACCCCAGCTGACCGCTTCGCTCAGCGCGTCTTCGATTTCATAAGCCGTATTGACGTCGTTCCATATGCGGATGATGACTTTGTCGCCCAGCGTTCGCGCCATTTTTTCAAAGGCTTCTTCGTGGGCTCTGGCCCAGACGCTGTTTTGCGGATCGCCGGGCTGAATGAGCGCGGCTTTGACCGGCTCGCTTAAAAAGGAAAGAATCGGCTTTCGCTCCGATACATCGCTGGCGGTGAGCAGGGCGGCTTTCAGGCCGTGCGGATATAACTCGATGGCGGGAAGCAGTACGTCAAATTCCTTTTCCATTTCCGCGTGCGTCTGAACGCGGGAGACGTCGCTTCCAAATACTTCGAGAAAGAGCAGGAAGGCATCCGAGGCGGTCGCTTTGGTCCGCTCAGGAGCCCGTTGAACAAAAATACCTTCAAACTGCGCGTACAGGGCAAGCAGATCGTCCCGGCGCTGAGCGGAAAGCGGGTGGGACTCGCTGACATCGAGCAGCTTGAGCAGCTTTCGATAGTTGCGCTTGCGGCTCATGAGCAGCGTGGAAATCCCGGTCAGTTTTCGAAACTGAAGATACGCCTCATACAGGTCGCCGTCTTCCATCCCTTTGGGATCGAGAATCAGCTCGGTAATGCGCGCCCGGATCAGCGGATTGCCCAGGGCTTTTGTGACGGAAACGCGCTTGTTGCCTTCTTCGACAAAAAAGCGGCCGTACACTTCGTAAACCGTAATGGGATCGCGAAGGCCTTCTTCCATGGCGCTCGTATACAGATTCATCCACTTCGCCGCAAATTCGCTGTTTTCTGCCAGAAGCGGCATGAAATTAAACGCGAACGCTTCGGTACGGCTGGCATGGACGGTACCGACGATATGGCTGACCTGAATTTCGTGCTCGTGCAGTACCTGGCGCGAGACGACCTGGAAATTTTTGAGATACGGATCGAGTACGGGCAGCGTCGGATCCAGACCGGCTTCTTCGCGCCGGGCGGTTTCGGCCAGCGCAGACTTGCGGGTGCGGGCATAGGCTTCGGATGCAGCGGACATAAAATCACCTCGTTTAAATCGTACCGTGTTTTTTCCGGCCGCCCGAAGCGGACGCCTGAGCGAAACTTCTGCCGGTCGATATCCCTTCCAGAACAGGCGGGTCCCGATTATGGACTTTAGGACTAGGAATCTGACCAAAGGGGACAGACAAGCATCCACTCTGGACGCCTTGTTCATATTCCAGGGCAAACCTTCTAAAATAAGGGGTGCAAAGAAGGATAGAAGCCGGCGGCTGCACATGACGAGATCAGCCCAACGCTTCCTGTCCGACCATTTTTAGTACCGGAAACTGCCGGTCCATTTTCCGCGCACGCTTTGACCATCAAAAAAGCCAGACAATCGCATCGCGTTTCATTTTTTATTCATCCAAATCCAATAGGCTGAAAGGGTCAAAACCAGAACAATTTCGCGCGGCCTGCCCGATACGGGAACACTTGAAAATCTAAAAAGAAAAGAGGTTGGAAACCATGAATCTTTCACGAGAGGAAATGGATCTGCTTGGGAAGCTGATCGGCCGTAAGGCGGAGCGCATCATCATGCCGACGCCGAAGGATTCGCTGACCAAGCCGGTTGAAATCGTGCTGGTTCTGTCACGCAACCGGGGAGTCCTGATTGACTCCTGCTACCGAACACAAAGGGCTGTGGAAACGCCGGAGGGCTATCCGCAGATGAGGGTGAGAATGATTAATAAAATTCCAGAGTATGTGAACGGCGACACCATCGAACTGTCTGAGTTTGGCGGGGAAATTATCGCTTCGATTGAGGTGACCAGTGAAAACGTGCTGACCTCGACGGAGCAGGCCACGTATACGAAGGCAGTTCACATCGAATTTACCGGACAGCGCGAAGTGACGATTACGCGGGAAACTTACCGGACTCCTTCGCTGGACGTTTACGAAGAGCGCCGCGAGCCGGCATTCAATTATGAACCGAACGCGAGCATCACAACGACTGTCCACAGTTTCTGATAAAAATCAATAAGAAGAAATAAAATAGCGGGTTTTAGTCAGTTTATAAAGGGCTTTCAATCTAAAAAGGTAAAATAAACTACCAGAAAGTTGAAAGCGCTTATAATAAAACATTGACTTAAAACCCGCATTTTCTTATACTTTCAGTGTACTTTGGGTCTGCGTTGGGGGACGCGGTGCAGGGTACGGTGTTTATAAGGGCGAGACGTGACCATAATTGCTTTTGTTCGATCGATGTGTTCTATAATTTTCAACTCTAATACCTTCTGATGTTCCAAACCATACATACCGTCCTTGTAAAACAGGCTGTTCTCTGCCTGCATAAAAAAAGTGAACGTGGAGCCTTCGGGCTCCATTTTTTTTATACATCGATAAAAGCGAGCCATTCCAGGTATCTTCAGAAACTCTGAGTTTCGAAAACGATGACGCAGGAAAGAAGCCTTTGGACAGGAATTCCGTTTTCCGGACAGACGGCTCTAAGAGCCCGTCACCACAAGACGCCGAAAAATGGAAAGACATCATCCAGTCCGCCGCATAAAAAGAAAACCAGAGATCGCTCGTTTAAAACGGAACGGTTTTCCTCTGGTCTGAAATCTGAAAACTATTCATTCGTTTCTGCCGCAGCGGCTGAACAGGCAGCTACTCGCTGACTTTCCCGTCGACGACATCCCACAGATCGGATATATCTCCATTCTCATGGAAAAACAGAGGCTGAACGCTGGGCGCATCGATAGCTGGATAAACGACCGTGCCGTCTTCGGCAATACCGTAGCTTTTTGCAACCTGAGATTCTGCCTTTAAAAAGGCTTCATCGTTTTTGAACGTGGTTTCATTAACGCCAAGGGTTACATAGAGGGTGGACGGAGTGTATTCGTACAGCATGGTCATAAGCAGTCCATCGTTTGCTTTTGCGCCATACGCGGTTGTTCCGTTATCGGAGCTTAAATTGGCCAGGTACGTCTCATACCGGTTGAAAGTATCCTGCGTCAGCTCATCCATGGAAGGATATCCTCCGTAAGCGGAAACCAGCGATCCCATAATCTTTCCGCCCAGCTCCGTGGTTTCAGAACTGTCATCGATTCCGTTTCTTGAGCGGATATGGATGTCGAGGGAACGGTAAGCATCATCCGAAAATTCGACAACGAGATTTTTGTTTAAAACATAGCAGGTTTCATCTCCCAGAGCGGACTTCATGACTCTGACTTTTCCATCGGCGCTGGTGATGTATTCGGAAAACTCCGTGTTCAAAATGTCTTCGATATCCCGATTTGCGTATTCAAATCGATACAAACCGTCCTTGTTGAAATGCCCGTATACGGTTTTTTCTTTCTTCCCTTGAGCGGTCGCCGGCGCATTGGATGATTCACTCCCGCTCGGTTTAGCGCATCCTGTCAGGGTGAGAGAACTCATCCCGATGGAAACGGCAGTGAACAGGAAGAGCAGCTTGGATTTTTTCATTTTCTTTTTTTGCAGCGGCAAGTATGGAAATCCAGATGTACGATTCACGCTTTGCGCGGATACTCCTCAGTATGGATCTGCATGATCGCATCCCATCATAGGGAGTATCCCTTCGATTTCCGGGGATTCTCGCTCTGCTTTTCTCCTTTTTTATTCAATTGTTTTTATTTCGTGGATTGGGGATCGCTGTAACCAGACATCTGGAGTTCCAGTCTCTTTTTTCATCTTCTGAAGGTTCAGAGGATGCGGAGTGTTTCTGAATACGGATTTTTCCGTTCTGTTAAGAAGCCTTTTTCCCTTCACCGGCATTTTTTACAGCAGCATCCTGCGCGCTCTCGAGTTTATTTTGTTCACAGCTGCGGTTATATTTATCGATCCCGGTTTTTATCAGTGTATACCAGGTGTCCGACCTGCCAAAGAAACGTACTGTTTTTTAAAACCAGACATCTGATCTGGATCAAAATGGTCACAAAATCCGATCCAGACCAGGATCTTCCCAAAACGGGAAACGCAAAACCCCCGAAGCGCTCTGTATGGACGCTTCGGGGGTATGAAGTTTTGAATGGGATCTATCCGTTTCAAGCCTGAGCTGGAAACGGGAAAGAAAATTGGATCGTCTTATTCCACTTTCATCATGCGGTAGCCGACGCCGATGTGGGTCTGGATGAAATGCGGACCCCCGGATCCGGATTTGGAATCGAGCTTCTTGCGCAGGGTGGCCATGAAGACGCGCAGGGAGGCGATTTCGTTATCGGAATTCGAACCCCAGATCTGCTGCGTGATGTAGTTGTGGGTCAGAACGCGGCCGACGTTTTTGGAAAGCAGCGTCAGGAGCTTGAATTCGATCGGGGTCAGGTGCACTTCGTTGCCGTTGATCGTGACCTGATTGGATGCGTAGTCAATGCGAAGCGGACCGTTGGTGAATACCGAGGTCGATACGGAAGACTGCGGCTGGTTGGAAAGATGGCGTTCAACAACGCGCAGTCTAGCCAGCAGTTCCACAATGGAAAACGGTTTGGTCAGATAATCGTCTGCGCCCGCATCGAGCGCGGCGATTTTATCTTCGTCATCGGTACGTGCGGAAATGACAACGATCGGGACATTCGACCAGGTACGAACTTTGCGGATAATATCGACGCCGTCCATATCCGGAAGACCCAGATCCAGGAAAATAGCATCGGGATTGTGTGTGGAGGCTTCCAGAATAGCGGTTTTGCCGTCGGGAGCCATCAGATACTTATAGTTATGCGACTTTAAAGTGGTACCAATCAGGTTGCGAATGGAATTGTCATCTTCGACGACCAGAACAGTTGTTGTATTCATAAGAGAATTACGTCTCCTTCCAGCGAATGGGATAAAGATACAGATTTGCACGATCTGCGCGACGGGGAAAATTTCCGTCTTTGGGATATGGAAATTTCGTATGAATCCACGCAGATATGCCTACATAAGTATAACAGATTGACCGGCGCCGCTGAATGAGGGGCAAGGCTGCCGGCGTGTTTGTTTTCGCAAAACGGCCGGAATGATCCGGGTTCAGACCCAGTCGAAGCGGGTATACGGCAGTGATGAAAAAGCCGCCGTAAGCAGCGGCTTTTCATTCAGAACAAACGGCTTGTTAGAAACAGGCTTGCTTTATCCCAGATCCGGCACATCGCCCGAGGGCATTTCGGCCAGGGGGAGCGCCAGAGTAAAGATCGAACCTTCTGGTGTATTGTCGCGGACAGTCAGCTTGCCCTGATGGGCATCGACAATCGACTTGCACAGGAACAGGCCAAGTCCCAGATAATGGTTGGAGTCCACATTTCCCTTGCTTCCGGTATAAAACAGATCGAAGATCGCCGGCTTTTCCGCATCGGGAATGCCCGGGCCCTGGTCTTCGACGTCCACGATGGCCCAGCCGTCCTGTTCATAGGCGTGCAGACGGACTTGCGTGCCGGCTGGCGTGTGGTAGATGGCGTTGAGCACCATGTTCGTGATCGCCTGTGAGATCAGACCGTGATCGGCATTGACCAGAAGCAGATCGTCATCGATATCCACCTGAAGCGGATGAGTTTCGTTGGAAATTTTCGGGAAGTCGAGGCTGGCGTCAATAATTTCGCTGATCACTTCCAGCTGCGGATGCACCGGCATCGTGCCGTTGTCCAGACGCGCTGCGGTCAGCAGGTTTTCCACCATGCTCGACAGAAGCTGCGAATCGGCTTTGATCGTACGCCAGATGTCGGAAAGGTCTTCCCGCGTCAGGAAATCCTTGCCTTCTTCCGCCGCGGTGACGTTGCCGATAATGGACGTCAGCGGCGTACGCAGATCGTGCGAGATGCCTTTAAGAATATTGGAGCGCAGCCGGTTGGATTCGGCTTCGCGCTGGATCTGTTCGAACTCTTCGGAGCGGATGCGGTTTTCCAGCGCCTGGGCGCTTTCCTGAATGATGGAATCGAGGATCATGTATTCATAGCCTTCGATCACATCCGAACCGCCGTTGATGCCGACCAGTCCGATGACGTCCCCGTCCATTTTCCAGGGAAAATACAGATAGGCTGCATCGCTGAAATAGAGGGTGTGATTGCCGGCGGCGTCCTTGATTTTTACCGCTTCGTTTTGCGCGTCCCGGTCCGCCTGGCCGATCGGCAGATGGACGGGATACATCGAACTCGACGGATAGGCGGCTGCTTCCTGAAAATCGAGACCGTCATACGGGATGAAGAGAATATCGCGGTGAATGCGTCCGGCGAGATGCGTACATACCGCGGGGATCAGCTCGCTGGTCTGTTCCGTTTCCTGAAGCAGCTGGCTGTTTTCGAGCAGCACCTGGGTGCGCCAGGACGATTTGTTGGCCTGATCGGATTCCTGATGCAGGCGCATGCCCATCGCGCCGGCGATGACCGAGGCGACAAAGGTAATCGCGAACACCAGGGTCAGATCAGTCTGGTAGTAGACGATGCTTCCGCGAGGCGACGCAAACAAAATGTTGAACAGAATAATCACTGCGGTCGACGAGAAAATCGGCCAGAACAGCGAAGTGGACGATACGGAACAGATCAGAACGCCAAGCATGTAAATCGGCGCCAGGAGCGCTTCGTCCGCACCCGTGGAATCGACCAGGAAAGCGACGACCGTCGCCGCAAAAAGAACGAGCACGGTGATCGCGAGCTGACGGAAAAACTGGCTGGTGGAAAGCTTGACCAGTCCCTGCGTCTGAATGTGCGTGCGCTCTGCACTTGGCACGGTCACGATATGCACGTCCGGAAGACTGTCCATCAGCGAAACCGCAATCGACTTGCGAAAGCGATTCAGTCCCGTCTGCCGGACTGGCCTGGTAATGACCAGCTGGCTGACGCGCTTGGACTTGCAAAATTCGACGATCTGATACACCGGGTCGGTTCCGGATAAAATTTCGATTTTGGCGCCGGCCTGCGCGGCGTAAATAATCGCGTCGTGCAGCTTGGTTTTGCGCGCTTCCGAAACGGATCGATAATACGGCGTGTCTACATACACGGCCGAAAACAGGGCGTCCTGTTTTTGGGCGAGCAGGGCTGCGCTGTCGATTGCCTGGCTGCAGGCATCGTCCGCTGTCAGAACAACAACCACATGCACATGCTTTGGCAAAGGCGTCTGTCCGATCACAGACTGCGAAAGGGCCATGAAATCACCGCCTTTCTAAACTTTCTTTTTTCCTCTTCCGCCTTTTTCCCGTTCCCCTGCTTTTTATAAAGAAGCCAAAGAGAAAGGAAAACAGGCCCTGGATGCGAAAAGAGTCCGCGCTGTCTACAGGGCATTCGCGGGCTTTTCAAAAAGATGCATCGAAAAGGTATTTGTAAAAGATGATTATCCATCCTTAACGCCATAGAGGCATTTCGAATAAGATTTGGTGCAAACAAAATGAAAAAACGAACGAAGCCGTCTGTAAAAGCGGGAAGAAACCGGACCAGTATCGGTCCAAAACGGTTATGAATATTTGAATAGTGTGATGGTATGAGTCCAGTATAGGCGAATTGACATAAAGGTGCCGTTAAGCATCGGTCAGCCGCATGGCTTTTGCGTAAAGAAAAAGCGAAAGCAGTCTTATTTGGCTGCTTTCGCCGTCTGGGCTTCCTGCGGTTTCTGAAGCACCAGAATTTTCCTGGCAAAGAGTTCATCGACCAGGACGTAGCGCATAGCCTGCCGGATCTGGCCGAGAAGCCGAATCAGGCGGAAACCTTCCGCGAACGTGAAGGCGATGATCAGAAGCAGACATACACCGGAAAAACCGGCGGGAAGGCTCGTCTGCAAAGCCGAATTGAAATAAATGCCGGCGAAACT
The DNA here is from genome assembly GCF_020969955.1 of Allobaculum fili. NCBI lineage: Bacteria > Bacillati > Bacillota > Erysipelotrichia > Erysipelotrichales > Erysipelotrichaceae > Allobaculum > Allobaculum fili. The sequence continues at coordinate 176,341 of NZ_JAHDSX010000001.1, forward strand.
GAGCGCGAGAATGTTCAGAATGCTGAGCGTGATCAGTCTTGGACAGATCAGCATGTTTACGGCATGGGAATACGTTTTTGTGTCTTTGGTAGTACGAAGCAGAATGATCTGCTTATAAATTGAATGCAGTTCCGGGTTTTCGGAATCGATGATCTGATGAAGCGTCAAGATCAGCTGTTCCTTCGGAATATAGCGGCGCATCGCATTAACCTCAACTTCCAGGCAGGACCTGTAAAGACGGATTGTTCTGTCTTTATCGCCCCCCCCGCGACGATTAGGGTAAACCTTTCGAGAAAGGCTTTCAAGTAAAGAGGCCGCGGCTTTCCTGCGTTTTATTTGTCCTTTTTGGTTTCTTTTTTTCTTATCGAATTTTATAAAAGTGGGCGGTGGAAATTCCCCATTTTTTCGTGCGGTAACGGTGCAGCTTTACGTAGTCATCGCGCATTTCCTTCGTGTGAAGCGTACGGATCACCACTTCTCCATCTTCATTCAGAAGTTCTGCATCGCCAAGGGCTTCCATAACGGGGTGGAAAATGGAATCGACGGTATAGGGCGGGTCCAGATAAATCCGGTCGAATTTTTCGCCTTTCCTTTTGAGCTGTTCAATCGCCAGAAAGACGTCTTTTTCCAGAAGCGTACAGTTTTTGTTTTCGAAATGGCAGGCTTTCAGATTCCGTCGAATGACATCGGCGGCCTTTTTTCCTTTTTCGACCATGACGACCCGATCGGCGCCTCTCGAGAGGGCTTCGAGCCCCATGGAGCCGGAGCCGGAAAACAGATCGAGAAAGGAACTGCCGGGAATATCAAACTGCCAGATGTTGAAAAGAGCCTGACGAATTTTATCCGTAACGGGCCGGGTATCCAGACCTTCGGGCGCTTCAATGATTTTGCCGCGCGCCGAACCGGAAATTATGCGCATAAGCTATCACCTGCTTTCTCTCTCCTGCTTTTTTCACGGCTTGCGATCGTATAAAAGAAAAGGCAAGCCGGCGCAGGGAACGCTTGAAATTCCTGTCGCCTTTCCTCTTTGTATCGTATCACACGTGCCCGTATAAAAAGGAATAGGGCTTTTTCCGGCCGGAAAGGTCCGCTTAGTCTATCCCAATTGCGAAAACGCTTCCATCCAGGCGGCCAGTTTGGATAGAAAATTGTCCTGTTCTGATGATTCTCGTTATAAAATTCTTATATTTTTTTCTACGACTAGTGGAATTGAAAATCCGCGATCACAATGGAAGTATCAAAGGATTGCCAGAAATAATGCCGCATAAAGGAGGCGATGACATGAATTCAAGGATCCTTCAGAAACATCTCGAAAGCAGGCTGATCATTCTTGTAAATGTCTGCGCCGCAAATCAGAAGCAGGATGACGGACTGATCTATGAAATTCTGACCGATACCCATATGGACGATCAGAGCCGTCTGAACTACATTGCGCAGATCGAATGCCGGCTGCCGCAGATCCGGCTCATGCCCTGCAAAAACGAATGGAGCCTGAACTCCCGCTACGCAGAAGAAAGCGAAGAAAGCGACACCGCCTGGCAGCAGGTGCGCGCCATCGCCATCTCGACCAAGGGCGATGAACACGGACTTGACTGTCTGACGTGCCAGAAAATCGCGAAAGCCTTAAGCTGAAACGCAGCGTCCGGCTCACTCGGGCAGCATCCATGAATCACCCATGAATCACCCATGAATCACCCATGAATAATGAAACGCTTCACAGGCAGATTTGGTCTTTTTTCCAGACGGTAAGAACAGTTCACCTTTTCTGGAAAGAAGATCCGATCTGCTTTTCTTTGCGCAAAAGGGAGCGGCTTTCGCATTGACGCGAAGAGCGGATACAATAGACAAGGCAGGAAAGTCCCGAATTCATACAAAGAATCGGGGAACATGCGAGTAAAACGAAACTACGCGTTAAGACGAAAGAGGGGTAAATAAATATGGAACAGTACAGAACCGTTCGTTCCCGGTATGATCAGCTTCCGCTCGATGTGGTCGAAGTCATTCCGGAAAACGGGGTAAAAGCCATTGTTCAGATCGTTCACGGCATGCAGGAACACAAGGAACGCTACCTGCATTTCATGGAATTTCTGGCGTCCAATCATATCGCCTGCGTAGCCGCCGATCATCGCGGCCATGGAAAATCCATTCGCGCTGAGCTCGACCTGGGCTATTTTTATGACAGTACGGCGACGGCGATTGTTGAAGATCTGGATGCGGTCAATGCCGATCTTCGCGAGCGCTATCCAGACGTTCCCTTTTTCATGATCGCCCATTCCATGGGAACCCTCTGCGCCAGAAAGTATCTCAAGACGCATGACGAAGAACTGGACGGACTGATTCTGTCTGGACCAGTCTGGAGAAATCCGAAAGCAAAAGCCGGGCGGATGCTGGTGGATGTGCTCAGCCGTCTGTACGGGGATCGACACATTTCCAAACGTGTCGCCGGAATGGTCGAAGGCGCGTTTGATCAGGGAATTGAAGGCAATCAGACCAACCGCTGGCTCAGTACGGATACCGATGAAGTGGAAATGTTTAATAACGACCCGCTCTGCGGCAATCCCTTTACGCTGAACGGCTATCGAAATCTTCTTGTCATGATCGAAGAAGTGTACTCACCCAAAGGCTGGCAGATGAAAAACAAAAGCCTGCCGATTCTGTTTGCGGCCGGAGAAAACGATCCGGTGATCGGATCGCCAAAGGCGTTTGAAGAACAGAAAAAGGATCTGATGGCGCGCGGATATACGCATGTCCGCTCAAAGCTGTATCCGCAGATGCGGCATGAAATTCTCAATGAAATCAACCGCACGCAGGTTTACGAAGATTTTTATCATTTTTTAAATCGCATTCTGGAAGAAAAGAAAAAAGCTGCCGGGGCAGAAAAGGAGAAGAGCAATGATTGAAGTTGGAATGATTGGTTTTGGAAAAATGGCGCAGGCGATCGCAGCCGGATGGCAAAATGCCGGCCTGCTCGATCGAATTCATGTGCAGGCGTATGCGCCGCATTATGACAAGCTCTGCCGCAACTGCAAAACATACGACGTAACGCCGATGAAGACGCTCCACGAGCTTTGCGAGGCAAGCCATGTGATTATCCTTGCCTGCAAGCCCGCGCAGGTCGAAGGCGTCCTGAGCGAATGCCGCGACTGGGTCGACGGCAAGCTCGTCATCTGTCTGGCCGCTGGAATCAATCACGAAAAGCTGGACGCCTGGCTGCCGTATGCGGCGCACGTATCGGTAATGCCGAACACCGCCATGATGGTTCAGGTCGGCTGCCTGATCGTGGAAGAACCGAACACGATGAGCGAACGAGATACAAAGGTTCTTGAAGACCTGTTCGAGCCGCTCGGCTCGATCGTTCCGGTTCCGGCAGCCCTCTTTGGCATTGCCGGAACTATTTCCGGATGCGGCCCGGCCTTTCTCGGTCTCTTTGCGGAAGCCCTCGCGGATGCCGGTGTGAAGTACGGTCTGCCGCGCGCAACAGCAGCGTCTCTGGCTGCCCGCACCGTGTATGGAGCCGGAGCTATGCTGAGTCTGAATGAAATGGAACCGGCTGTCTTTAAAAATGAAATCTGCTCGCCGGGCGGAACGACCATTCGCGGTATCGTCACTCTGGAAAAAGACGGATTCCGCAAAGCGGTGATCGAGGCGATCGAAGCCATCGAGGAAAAGAAGTAGGAAATCGAAGCCGAAAAACAAATACAAACGAAAGCCAGCGCAGATCTGTCGTCGGGAAACGACGAAGCTGCGCTGGCTTTTCTAGTTCAGTGTATCGAATTGTAAGCGTCTGGTTTTCGGATTTACGTGATCTGCTTTCCGCTCTATCCATTGGACGTTCCGCCGATTTCTTTTGGCAAAGAGGACGATTGGGTGGAACTGGAAGAATCTGCGGAATCCGTCTGGGAATCCGGCTCTTTGAGCGGATTTTCCTGCTGCCAGAGCTCGACGCTGATCGTGTCGCCCTTATGCAGTGCCGTGCCTTCCGGGACGGACTGGGAGGCAACTTTGCCGGATCCGCTGACTTTGACCTGAATGTTGGTCAGCTGCCAGAAGGCAGTCACATCCTTGAGCGTCCAGCCGGTCATATCCGGCATGACAATTTCATCGCCGTTCGTCATTAAGAGAACGCGGTCCTGCGAATTGACCGTGGAATCCGCTGCCGGATACTGACCAATAACGGTATCGCCATTGCCCAGAATCAGGGATTTCAGACTCATTTCGCCCAGTTTCTGTTCGGCATAGCTGCGCGTGTGGCTGGTCAGCGTCGGCATGGTCCAGGACGTCCAGGTACTCTGATCTGCCGAATCGGACTGCTCATTGTCATAGTTGACGCCGGCAGTCTTCAGTGCGGCTTTCATGATGTCCTGGAAGTAGCTTCCCGAATAGTTCAGATAGTTCGGCCCCTGCATGCCCCAGAAAACCATCACCTGCGGATCGTCGGCAGGAGCGGCGCCCATGACGGTCGATGTGTAGTTGGTTTTGTCATAGCCGCCAATATTCGGATTGTAAATTTCACCCGTACCGGTCTTGATTGCAATGTCGATGCCGTCAATGGTGAATCGCTCACCGGTCATGCCGGCATCGCCGACATGGACCATGAGCTGACGGACTTTCTGTGCCGTTTGGGCTGAAATCGGATGGCCGGTGCATTCCGGAGAAAACTGTTCGATGACCTCGCCGGTATCGCTGTCGAGGATGGAGTCCACAAGATAGGGCTTCATCATTTTTCCATCGTTGAAGATCGCGGTATACGCCTGACAAAGTTCCAGGGCGGTCAGCGAAGAGGCCTGACCAAAACCAGTCGAAAGGTAGTCGGTGGCCTGCGAATAGTTGCCGACCCCGGTCAGTTCGTTAATGAACGGAGAGCCGACGGGCTTATACAGACCGAAGGCGTCGAGATAGCTGGCAAACGTCTGCTGATCGAGGTAATTGGTCAGCAATTCGCAAATCGCGATGTTAGAGGAGTGTGCAAGACCATCCGCAAAGGTCAGCGTACCGTAGTCTGTGCCCAGCGCATCGTTAATCGGCGGATACTGCGTTTCGGCCTGACTGCCGACGCGGGTGATCTTGTTTGTGACCGGATCGACGGTGTAGTAAAACGATCCGGCGCGATAGTAAGTATCTTCTGAGGGATAGACGCCGGAGTCGATGGCAGCTGCGTAGACGAGCGGCTTTACAACGGAACCTGGCTCGAAGAGAGCCTGCGAAATGTTGTCGGCGGTTTCCGGCAGAACGAGGTGTGTGTTCTGGTCATAGGTCGGATAGGAACCCCAGCCGAGAATCTTGCCGGTTTTTACCTCGACGACAATGGCCCACGCCTGGGAAGCATTGGATTCATTCATGGTTCTGGAAAGAACCGATTCGATCGTTTCCTGGAGGTTCAGATCAAGGGTCAGCTTGACTTTGTCGCCGTTTTCGCTTTCGCGCAAAATCGTTTCGCTTCCTGGCAGGATCTGGTCAGCCTGCGTAGCAGTGTACTGACGCAGCCCGTTCTTGCCGCTCAGATAGGCGTTCATCGTCTGTTCGAGCCCGAAGCGGCCGGTGATCGTACCGGTGTTGTCATCGTTGGTCGCAAAGCCGATGGCCTGCGAAGAAAGCGGCGTGGTCGGATAGGTACGGCGAACGTCTTCGATAAAGCTCATGCCGGGAATTTTCATGGATTCGAGGCGGAGTTTCTGTTCTTCCGTAATGCGTTTTGTGCCGGTACCCAGCTCAATCTGCGAGTAGCCGTTTTCCTGCGCGTTTTTCAGACGCTTGAGAATATCGTCTTCGTCAATGACGTCGCCAAGGACATCCTTGAGCGCCTTGGCGAACGCTTCGGGATCTTCGACGTACGCGTCGACGAGCTTGGCGTCCGCTGCTTCCAGAGCGGCCTGTACCTGTTCGCTCTGCCCGCTGGCCTTGCCCTGACTGATCAGGTTATCGCGCTGGCCCTGGATAATCTGGTCATCGCGTTCTTTTTCGTCCGGAGTACGGTTGTCGAAGTTGGCTGCGATGGTGTAGGCCTTGGCGGACGTGGCGATGATCTGATTGTTTCGATCGACGATGTCGCCGCGCGATCCGGAAATCGTCTGGGTGATTACCGAATTTCGAACGGCGGGGTTCAGCACGCTGTATCCGGTCCACAGATGCTGCTTGCTGATCATGGTCATGCCGACAGCACTGACGGATACGGCAATACAGAGAAAAAACACAACGCCCATCAGGCGAATGCGCGAGTCAAAGGTTAAGATTCCCCGTTTTTTCTTTGGGGATGCCTCAGGCTTTTTTCTGGCTGCAGGTTTGTTTTCTTTTTTATTGCGGGCCATGGCAGCCTCCTTTCGTATGGTAGATGGATACTCTCTTTTCTTTTTTTCAGTACGCCGATATGGGGCTTTCCAAAGGAAAGAGAGGAGATGTTTTCGTGAATAAAATATTCCGCCCTACAGAATAAACCGATTTTTCAAAACGACCTTAAATCTTACAAAACGTGCAGGATCTGCAGGGTGATTTTTTTTGGAGCGCTCTGCGCAAGCGGCAGAGCAGTATGCGTACAGGGAAGATGAATACGTGCAAGGAAGATAAATAGCAGAAGAAAAAAAGGAAAGAGCAGCTGGAACGCTCTGAGTGACAGAGAATTGTCAGCTGCTCTGCAAGGTACAAAACAGAAATTGAAGCTAAAGCAGTTCCGGTTACTTGGAATAGTAGTAAACGTTGGCCTGGTTGTCTGAAACCTGACCTTCAAGCATTCCAAGTACTCGGGACTTTTCTTCGAGCTGAGCGATTTCGGTCTGCAGATCGGAAATCGCCGTATTTTTTTCATTAATCTGCGAAACGAGTGCCTGGTTTTCCACCGATTTTGTCGTACTCATCTGACGAACGAAAAGACGGGTGGTTAAAGCACCGATACCGGTGATCACAGCACATGCGATGATGAGCTTTTTCCAGAACCCATACTTGTTCTTCGATCGCAGAGCGCGTTTATGCGTTTTCTTCCTTGTCTGCAATTCGTTCAACTCCCCTTAATTTTGCGCTGTGCGCGCGATTGTTTTCTTCAAGCTCTTCTGCCGTAGACTGAATCGGTTTTCTATTGATTAAGCGATATTCCAGTTCTTCATCCCCTGCGATTGGAATGCGCCGATTCACTTTTTTGGGCAGTGCAGCCGCCGCGAACGCCTGCTTGACTATGCGGTCTTCAAGAGAATGGAAGGTAATCACAGCCATTCGGCCGCCGACTTTCAGTCTTCGCAGTCCCTGTTCAAGCGCACTGCGCAGCTGCGGAAGTTCGCGGTTGACCTCCATGCGAAGCGCCTGGAAGGTCTGTTTGGCCGGATGGCCTTTTTTCTTCAGAACAGCGGCGGGCAGAGCCTGCCGAATGAGATCGCTGAGCTGAAAGGTTGTTTCGATCGGCGCTACTTCTCGAGCCTGAAGAATCGCGTTGACAATGCGATTCGCATTGGGCTCTTCGCCGTATTCCCGCAAAACACGAAGAAGTTCTTCGCGGGAATAGGTATTGACGATACAGGCGGCGTCCAGAGTCTGGCTCTGGTCCATTCGCATGTCCAGACGGGCATCGAATCGATAGGAAAAGCCGCGTTCGGGATCGTCAAACTGCGGAGACGATACGCCAAGATCCATGAGAATTCCGTCTACTTTTCCGACGTGCAGCCGGTCAAGTTCGCGGTCCAGATCTTCAAAAGGCGCGTGAATCAGCGTGAACCGATCGGAGATGGCTTCCAGCCGAGGCCGGCTTTCATCAATCGCCTGCTGATCCAGATCGAAGGCGTAGAGGTGACCGTGCGGAATTCGCTTGAGAATTTCGCTCGAATGACCGCCGCGTCCAAGGGTGCAGTCGATATAAATGCCGTCTTCACGGATTTCCAGCAAATCGATCGATTCTTTAAGAAGCACGCTGATATGTTCCATTCCAAAACCTCCGGACTAATCGAGAAGTCCGGTCAGATTTTCTGCAAACTTCTCATAGGACGGAAGCATTTCGTCCTGAAGAGCAAGCCAGCGTTCCTTGGCCCAGATCTCCACGTGGTTAGCAACACCGATAACGTAACATTCCTTCACCAGTCCAGCTTCGGCGATCAGAGAAGCGGGAATCAGGATGCGTCCCTGTGCATCGGGTTCCACTTCGGTCGCTTTGGCCATGAAAAAACGCATGAACATGCGTGCGTCCGGATTGGTAGAAGGGAGGGAGGAATATTTTGTGTACACGCTGGTCCATTCTTCAAGCGTGTAGACATTGAGGCAGCCGTCCATGCCGCGAGTGACGTAAACGCGCTCGCCAAGTTCTTCACGGAATTTAGCGGGCATGATCAACCGCCCCTTACGGTCGATGTTGTGCGTGTATTCGCCCATGAACATGTGTCATCACCCCCACTTTCTGACACAACTTCCTACTTTGTAGGTGCATTATACCCCCTGCACCCTCTTTTCTCAATTCAAATCCCAAAACGGGACAAGATTAAAAGAAAGAGTCAAAAATTAAAGACCTTTAAAATTGGCTTTAAATAAAGCCTGAAAAAGTGCTTGACAAATTTAGAAAAAGGGAAAGTGGGACAAAATGGCGGGAAAGAGCCGCTTTTGACCACACTTTCCCACCGCAAGGCAGAAACGGTTCCAAAACGGGCGCAAAAAGGCAGAAAAAAGACCCGCTTTTTCCAAATTGAACGAAGCGGACGAAAGCCAGAAAACGACAGAGCAGAAGGAAAGTGGAAGCGGATCAAAACAGCTTTTCCTCAGAAACGGATCGTTTTTGGGAGCGCCGGATTAAGGATTGACGCGCAATGCCTGCTGATGCGGCCAAAAGGCTCTGTTTTCCTTTTGGCATTTTGCTCAATATGACCAGACTGTATTTTTCCTCGAGTCGTACAATTCAGATAAGCCATACAGAATTGTTCTGCCCGCGGATAACGAGCAGAAGCAGAAAGGATGGAAGACTGAATATGAAAATCGATTTTTCAAAACCATTAAGCGATCAGCAGAAAGAAAAAGTTCAGAAAGTACTCGATGCGCAGGGAGATCCTGTTCAGACGGCGATCCAGATGAATGAAAATCCAGATGACATTTACGTCTGGACGATGCAGGAACTCGAGGAAGAACGCCAGAGTCTGAATGCGAAAGCAAAGGAAGGCATGACTCCCGAACTGATGCACGGAATCAATCGTCTTTTTGAAAAGGAAACCAGTCTGCGCAAAGCCTGGGAAGACTGGAAAAAAGAACAGCCAAATCGAAAATAGATACTCTCTTCATTCAATAAGAGCTGCATAGGAAAGCGGAGAAATTTCGCTTGCAGGACCAGTTTGATCAATCCAAAAAAATAATCGCCTTTTTCCAAAGACAAAGTGCTTTCTGTCGAAAGGACAGGAATCCCGAAGTCTGGAAGAAGGCGAATTTTATTTCTCAATAGATATTCAGATGCCGGAAATATTCAGAGGCCTATCAGAGAAGCAGCTGCTCCGGAACGAAACGTATAAAAGAAAGAATCCTCGTGGCGAAGTATTTGAAATAATAGGTTAATCAGTTATTCAAACAGTTAAAATGTCGAAATTCATTCTTGAAAGCCGTTATGAGGATGTACACTGTAAAAGTAATGCATCACGCAAAGCGAGCTATTCGAAAAAGCGCAAAAAAAAAGAGCACGATGCTCTCAAATGTGAATACGGCTCCGGTTAAGGATCCTTATCTGAACTCGCTTTGTAGGTTTACTGTAACGCAACACCATTTGTCCGTCAAGAAAGGAAATGAAGTATGAATGGAGATTATTACATTGGGCTTGACCTGGGAACAAGTTCCGTTGGCTGGGCGGTAACAGATCCGGATTATCATTTGCTGCGAATTCGGGGTCACGATGCTGCAGGTGTTCGGCTGTTCGAAGAAGGAAAAACAGCTGCGGATCGAAGGCTGAGCCGAGGAGCCAGACGTCGAACAGACCGGATGCAGGCACGGATTAAGTATGTGCGCAGATCGCTGTCTCCTTTGATCGACCGCGTAGACCCTGATTTCTATCTTCGCAGAGAGGAAAGCATGCTCTGGGAAGAAGATAAAACGTCGAAAGAAAAGTACTCGATCTTTGGGAAAAATGGGATGTCTGATTCCGAATTCTATAAAAAATATCCGACAGTTTCCCACCTCATTGTCGATATGATTCGTCATCCGGAAAAGCATACGGATCCACGAGAATATGCGATTGTGATCGAACAGAAATTCAAGCACAGAGGCAATTTCCTGCTCAATGGAAAATTCGATGATACATCTGCCGATTTCGATGAAATGTATAAGCAGTTTGCAGACTGTGTAAATGAAACGTGGCAGGACACAGAGGATGGAGTCTCCTCGCACGTTGATTTCCCAGCTTCTGAGTCCGTAAAAGAGATTCTTACCGACAAGAACAAGTCGATCAGCGAAAAATCCAGCAAGCTCATTGACTTATTCATGAAGGACTCTTCCTCCAGAAAATGGACCAAAGAAGAGAAAAATCGAATAAAAGCAATTCTTGGACTTCTCTGCGGTAAAAAGGAAGATTTGTTTAAAATCTGGCCTGAACATCCGCTGCGGACAGAAGAACAGAAGAGCTTTTCGATTTCCTTACGCGAAAAAGATCTTGAAGAGTCAATCCAGGAAATTGCGGATCGTCTCACCGAACCCGAAATAGAACTGCTCGAATCCATTGCGCAGATTTTTGACTGGCAGCAGCTGGAATCGATTTTGAAAGATCGAAGCGGTCAGACTTGTTCGTATCTTGCGGAGGCGAGAGTCAGCCAGTATGAGCAGCATCGCGAGGATTTACAACAGCTGAAAAAGCTTCTTAAGGCTGCGGATAAAAAAGCGTTTAATGCGTTTTTCCGTGAATATCCCGCCAAGCCGGATAACTATTCTGGCTATGTCGGCTCTGTGAATTCATCGAGCGCAGGCAAGAAAAGAGGAGCCAAGATCACGCAGGATGATTTTTACCAGGGGGTAAAGAAAGTTCTGAAAAAGCTGGATTTCAAAGAATTATCAGAATCTAATAAAGCGGAACTGGAAGAGATGAAGCAGGATATCCTTCATAAAATTGAACTCAATCAGTTCATGCCAAAGCAGATGACCAGCAAAAACGGGGTTATCCCAAATCAGGTTCATCTGAAGGAACTGAATAAGATTCTTGAGAACGCTTCGATGATCTTCCCCGAATTTCGTGAAAAAGATGAATCCGGGTACACACTTGCCGAACGTCTTTCCATGCTCTTTTCATTTCGCATTCCGTACTATATTGGACCGCTTGGTCAGGGAAAAGAGTCTGGCACGTCATGGGTAGTCTGGAATGAAAATCAGACCGCTGGACCAGTGTATCCATGGAATATGGAACAGAAGATTAATCAGGAAGCAACCTCGCGAGCGTTCATTCACCGAATGCTTCGGACGTGTACGTATCTTCCTGAATACCAGGTGCTGCCGGATCATTCTTTGCTGTACGAAAAATTCAAGGTTCTCAATGAGCTGAATAATCTGAAGATCGATGGAAATCCTCTCACGCCTGAGCTTAAGCAGCGACTGTACGAGAGTGAATTCCTGAAAGGGAAAAAAGTTACCCAGAAGAAAATTCGAAAATTCCTCGTTGAAGCCCAGCTAATGGATCACGAACAGGCTGCCGAAGCTGTGATTTCTGGAATCGATGGAGACTTCATAAATAAACTGGGAACAGAACGATTCTTTTGCGAAGTGCTGGGAACGGAACGGCTTAATGACTCCCAAAGAGCAATGGCGGAAAAAATTGTCTACTGGTCCACTATTTACGAAGAGGGCGGTTCCTTTTTGAAAAAAGCAATCTGCTCAGAATTCCCGGAATTAACCCCTAAACAGATTAAGCGGATTCTTGGAAATCGATTCAACGGCTGGGGAAGATGCTCAAGAGAATTCCTCGAAATGGAAGGAACGGATTCTCAAGGAAACGAATCGACAGTAATGGGATTCCTCTGGTCGACAAACGATAATCTAATGCAGGTTCTGAGCGATAAGTATTCATTCCGGAAGACAATTGCCGAAAACGCTGCTAAAGAACAGAAATCGCTTTTTGAAATCAGCCATGAGGATCTGGATGGACTTTACCTGTCTGGACCTGTTAAACGGATGATCTGGCAAACGATCAGAATTCTCCGCGAAATCACAGGTCTGATGGGAAAGGCGCCTAAAAAAGTGTTTGTCGAAATGGCGAGGGAGAGTCAGGAAAAAGGAAAGCGGACAGTATCCCGAAAGAATCGATTCAAAGAGCTGTATAAGTCGATTAAAGATGATACCCATCACTGGCTTTCAGAAATTGAAAACATGGAAGAGAGTCTGCTTCAAAGAAAAAAGGTCTATCTTTATCTGACTCAGCAGGGACGCGATGCCTACACTGGTCAGCCAATTGATTTTGAAAAACTGCTCCAGACAAACAGCGAATATGATATTGACCATATCTACGCACAGCGCTGGGTAAAAGATGATTCTCTCGAAAACAATCTTGTGCTCACCAACAAACAAACGAACAGCGATCTGAAGAAAGATCGATATCCTTTGCCTCTGGAAATTCAGGCGAAAATGACGCCTCTGTGGAAACAGTGGCTGAAGGCGGGTCTGATTACGCAGGAAAAATTCAATCGCTTAACAAGAAGAACCGGATTCACAGATGATGAACTGGCAGGTTTTATCAATCGTCAGCTGGTAGAAACCCGTCAGGGTACGAAAGTTCTCGCTGCGATTCTTAAACAGACATCTCCAGATACTCAGATCGTGTATTCGAAAGCGTCGAATGTCAGCGCCTTCCGAAAACAGTTTGAGATTCCTAAGATCAGAGATTTGAACAATCTCCATCATGCGGTCGATGCTTATCTCAATATCGTAGTCGGAAATGTATTCTCTGTTCGCTTTACCGATAGCCCCGTTCGCTTTGTTAAAGAATTCAGAGACGGTACGCAAAAATATAATTTGAAAAAGCTCTATGACTACCCGGTAACGCGCGGATCAGAATCTGCATGGGTTCCAGGAGAAGCAGGAACAATCGCCACAGTAAAAAGAGTCGCCTTTAAAGGAACTCCGCTGGTTACCCGCCGAACGGTTTCTAATCGCGGATCGCTTAGCGATGTGCAGCTTTGCCCAGCCGAAGAGAGAAAAGAAGGAACCTACTATATTTCCAGAAAACGAGATGCAGCGGATCCAGGCAAGTATGGATACTATGACAAGGTCCGAGGGGCAACGTTCTTCCTGGTCGAATGTCAAATAAAAAATAAAAGGGAACGAATGATTTTGCCGCTGACTCTCGTGGATAAACAGAGATACACAACAAAGGAAGAATTGGATATCTATTGTCGCGACATTCTGCATCTGGAAGCTCCTTCTGTGAGATTGATGAATATCCATCCCAAAAGTCTCCTTCGTATCAATGGGTATCCATTGATGCTGACAGGAAGATCTGATGTGCGCCTCATCTTCCAAAATGCAGTTGAACTGATTTTGCCGGCAAAGGATCAGATCTATCTTTCAAAAGCAATTTGGCCAGACAATAATGGGGAATATAAATTCTATTTAAAGTCGGTTTCCAAAAGAAGAAATATTGAGCTCTATGATTCACTGATTGCAAAATTTTCTTCACCGATTTTTGAGAAAATCCCTCGAGCTTTTGCCGAAAACACCATTTCTAAAAAACTGGAAAGCGCACGCCCTGCCTTTGTAAGTCTCTCGGAAAAAGAGCAAATTGAAGTGCTTTATAAGATTCTAAAGTCTTTTAACTCTTGGAATGATGAGTTTGCAAAAGACCATAGTGAATTCAGATTTTTGCCTGATCCTCGTCTGGGCCGAAACTTGTCCACTTGGCGAAAACAGACAGGCGATAAGAATAAAAACGCGGGCGAATGTGTTCTTGTGCTGCAATCGGTAACAGGGCTGTTCTCCAGAGAAATTGACTTGATGAAAGTATGAGCTGGAGAACAGTAGTCATCAGTTCAAATTCAAAACTGGATTTCCAGATGAATTATCTCGTTGTTCGAAGCAATGAGATTCAGAAGGTGTTCCTGGATGAGATAGCGGTGCTGATGATTGAGAGTACTGCCGTATCTATGACTGCTTACCTTCTGAATGAACTTATGAAAAGAAAAATCAAAGTGATTTTCTGTAATGAGAAGAGGCAGCCGGCTGGAGAACTCATCCCCTATTACGGATCGCATGATTCGAGCCGAAAAATCTATGAGCAAATCAATTTCAACGAATATGTCATGGATGATGTATGGCGAGAAATTATTAAAGAAAAGATACTGAATCAGGCAAAATTACTGGCCAGACTGGAATTGAAAGACAGGCAGCTTCAGCTGGAAACTCTGGCTCAGGAAATAGAGCCTGGTGATCCGACAAATCGAGAAGGACAAGCGGCAAAAGTGTATTTCAACGGTTTGTTTGGCACAGATTTCTCACGGAGAGAAGATACGGGCAGAAATGCGGCTTTAAATTATGGATACGCAATATTATTAGCGGCAGTCGATCGAGAAATATCGGCAAATGGCTATCTAACACAGCTAGGCATATCACATTGCAGTTCAGTGAATGCATATAATCTGGGATGTGATCTGATGGAGCCGCTGCGAGTGCTGATAGATTATTTAGTCGTGAAAAATCGGATCATTAGCTTTGGCAGCCGCGAAAAGCAGATCCTTTTAAGCTTACTATCACTGCCAGTTCGGGTAGCAAATCGTTCTGAAAAACTGATTAACGGGTTAGGAATCTATATCCGAAGCGTTTTCGAAGCGTTACAAACAGCAGACTGCAGCCGTATCCGCTTCTGCGAATTCGATCTGGAGTTGGGAATGGATGATTAACCGTTATATGAGAGTGCTTGTTATGTACGATCTGCCCATGGTCTCTCCAAAGAATCGCAAAGATTATCGGATATTTCGTACGAACTTGTTGAAAGGAGGTTTCTTTATGATGCAGGAAAGCATTTATGTGAAACTGGTGCAAAATCAGCAAGCGGCTGATGCAGCAATTTCCTATGTCAAAAAAGTAAAGCCTCCTGATGGATTGGTCCAAGCGCTCGTAATTACTGAAAAGCAGTATGCGAGAATCATATACATTCTTGGAGAATCAGTTTCGGATACAGTTTCGTCAATCGAGAGCGTGGTGATTCTGTGAGTTTAATGGCTTACTCGCCCTTCGGAATATCTGAACAGCTTTCTGAAAATCAGCCTTTAACGATTTGCTTGGAGAATCCAGCTCACTTCAGAAAGTTTGTAAAAGATCTTAACGATTTTTGCGACGGAATATCTGAGGAATTTGCGTTTTTGGATGGAGAAGGATCCAAATGGATTTCTCCATCTGAAATCCAAATAATCAGCAATCCGAGCTCTGTCGATTTTAACTCTCGACAGGTTTCCAATGCAGTTATAAAAGAAGCACGTCAGATATGTCAGGTTTATGAATTAGTCACAACAGAGATGCTGGCCACTTTTGGGCGGTTCTCGGAAGCTGTGATGGAAAAACTGCCATATCTGACAATCGCTTCAGATTTTAACGGGGATATTAATGGCTTTTTGAAGCTCTGCAACTTCCATTTTTCCCCAAATTTAGCCGGCGAAGATGATGTGAGCGTAATCCAGGAATGGATTAAAATCAGTTCGCAGCTTCTTCGCGACCGGCTGATGGTATTTCTCCATCCCAGTTCTTTTTACACAGAGACAGAATTGGACGAGATTGTTAAAACCTCCATACAGACAAAGATCGTCCTGCTCTTTATAGAATCAGCAGATGAAAAAGCGTATCCCAACGAAAATGTTTTAACTATTGATTCCGACCTTTGCCTGATCAAGAAAAGCAGGATAATAAGATAGAAGCTCGGTGAAGATGCTCTAAAAAGATTGTTTTATCAAACAAAATATTCTTTTTGAGGTCTGAGAGCTTTGTAATTTCAGAAGGCTGATCGCCGCTGAAAGCCTGCTTATTGTCGTAGACCACGTCTGAGAGCTTTGTAATTTCAGAAGGCTGATCGCCGAAAACGGAAGCTGGGTTGCGGGATGTCCCGTCTGAGAGCTTTGTAATTTCAGAAGGCTGATCGCCCAAAGACGCGGCTGGGAAACTGTCGAATCTGTCTGAGAGCTTTGTAATTTCAGAAGGCTGATCGCCCAAAGGCATGGGCGCCATGCTCAAGCAGGCGTCTGAGAGCTTTGTAATTTCAGAAGGCTGATCGCCAGCCCGAACCGCTGGCGTGCCGTTAGCAAGGTCTGAGAGCTTTGTAATTTCAGAAGGCTGATCGCCATTTCAATGCCCGGATGGCCTGCTCATTCAGTCTGAGAGCTTTGTAATTTCAGAAGGCTGATCGCCTCATTCAAATTTTAACAGAAAGGAATTCATGTCTGAGAGCTTTGTAATTTCAGAAGGCTGATCGCCCGAAATACCCGCCGACCGGGTACCTCTTGGGTCTGAGAGCTTTGTAATTTCAGAAGGCTGATCGCCTGAGAGAGAAATGGATAGGCACTTCCCGCGGTCTGAGAGCTTTGTAATTTCAGAAGGCTGATCGCCCTTTGATTTTGACGGGTTCGAGACGGTGTAGTCTGAGAGCTTTGTAATTTCAGAAGGCTGATCGCCCAAAGGCATGGGCGCCATGCTCAAGCAGGCGTCTGAGAGCTTTGTAATTTCAGAAGGCTGATCGCCAGCCCGAACCGCTGGCGTGCCGTTAGCAAGGTCTGAGAGCTTTGTAATTTCAGAAGGCTGATCGCCCAAGGACGTAGCCTTTTGCCACATCCTCAGGTCTGAGAGCTTTGTAATTTCAGAAGGCTGATCGCCCCACCATCAGCCAGTCGCCGACAGACCCTTGTCTGAGAGCTTTGTAATTTCAGAAGGCTGATCGCCCGAATCCATGTCGTGGCGGTCTGTAGGTCAGTCTGAGAGCTTTGTAATTTCAGAAGGCTGATCGCCGTTGTTTCCGCGCCCCAGTTCTTAATAATTGTCTGAGAGCTTTGTAATTTCAGAAGGCTGATCGCCTATTACGGGCATACCGATACCAGCCTGGCGGTCTGAGAGCTTTGTAATTTCAGAAGGCTGATCGCCTCGTTCATGACTCTGTGAAGGGTGGTGCTGGTCTGAGAGCTTTGTAATTTCAGAAGGCTGATCGCCAAAAGCATCCCGTGCAGTCGTTCCCCTCTGGTCTGAGAGCTTTGTAATTTCAGAAGGCTGATCGCCAAAAGCATCCCGTGCAGTCGTTCCCCTCTGGTCTGAGAGCTTTGTAATTTCAGAAGGCTGATCGCCTTGTCATTCTCATTCCCTCTCTTCGATCGTGTCTGAGAGCTTTGTAATTTCAGAAGGCTGATCGCCTTCGATCACTACCTGTGAATCGTCGATCCAGTCTGAGAGCTTTGTAATTTCAGAAGGCTGATCGCCCCGGAGAATAGCCGGCACCGCGCGCATTTGGTCTGAGAGCTTTGTAATTTCAGAAGGCTGATCGCCTTCGATCACTACCTGTGAATCGTCGATCCAGTCTGAGAGCTTTGTAATTTCAGAAGGCTGATCGCCCCGGAGAATAGCCGGCACCGCGCGCATTTGGTCTGAGAGCTTTGTAATTTCAGAAGGCTGATCGCCTTCGATCACTACCTGTGAATCGTCGATCCAGTCTGAGAGCTTTGTAATTTCAGAAGGCTGATCGCCCCGGAGAATAGCCGGCACCGCGCGCATTTGGTCTGAGAGCTTTGTAATTTCAGAAGGCTGATCGCCAGAAAGTATGAGCGCGCTGGAAGCCGCCAAGTCTGAGAGCTTTGTAATTTCAGAAGGCTGATCGCCGCAGTGCTGCCAAACGCGAAACATTTGTATGTCTGAGAGCTTTGTAATTTCAGAAGGCTGATCGCCGATGACCGTCAACGGTCAGCAGTTCCGACTGTCTGAGAGCTTTGTAATTTCAGAAGGCTGATCGCCTTGGGTACAGAACATACTGGAGCTTTGCAGGTCTGAGAGCTTTGTAATTTCAGAAGGCTGATCGCCTTTAAACGCCAGGTTAAACTGATCGATGGTGTCTGAGAGCTTTGTAATTTCAGAAGGCTGATCGCCAGTCACTGAGTTCCCCTCCCAATACGCGGTGTCTGAGAGCTTTGTAATTTCAGAAGGCTGATCGCCGCAGTTCAGACGCAGCAGATCGCAGAGCTTGTCTGAGAGCTTTGTAATTTCAGAAGGCTGATCGCCAGTCTCGCTTGAGGATAACCTGGCTTAAGTGTCTGAGAGCTTTGTAATTTCAGAAGGCTGATCGCCAAAACTCATCATGACGGCAACTGCGGTCGTGTCTGAGAGCTTTGTAATTTCAGAAGGCTGATCGCCACGCCAGCGGTTCGGGCTTTCCGTTCCTCTGTCTGAGAGCTTTGTAATTTCAGAAGGCTGATCGCCCTTGACTTCTGGAATCGTGCGCTCGCACGAGTCTGAGAGCTTTGTAATTTCAGAAGGCTGATCGCCTTCTCTTTTTCGTCGTCCGGCGTTTCGTCTGTCTGAGAGCTTTGTAATTTCAGAAGGCTGATCGCCTTCCCGGTACTCAGTCTTCTGTATGTACTGGTCTGAGAGCTTTGTAATTTCAGAAGGCTGATCGCCGTTGTAACTTTCGGATCTGCCCGTTTCACTGTCTGAGAGCTTTGTAATTTCAGAAGGCTGATCGCCCTCTGTGTCGATTTCTATGGACGCAGATTCGTCTGAGAGCTTTGTAATTTCAGAAGGCTGATCGCCGCACGTAAATCGTTCCGGTAAGAGTGCCTTGTCTGAGAGCTTTGTAATTTCAGAAGGCTGGTCGCCACGGGAGAAATCGGTGGAAGCTGAGCGTAAGTCTGAGAGCATTGGGATTTCAGGAGGACAGTAATCAAACCAATTCACTTGCCTGGAAATTTCTAAGAAGTATTTTGAGTAATTGTTTCTAAACAAAATAGACAGAATATTTTCCAATGGCTTTTTGCCTTAGAACTGTTTTGATCATACCGAATAGAATTATTCCTTTACGCTATGCACGATGATAAGTTGTTTATTAAGACAGATATCAATTGGGTGTGCTCGACAGTTAGCAAGTTAAAAAATGCAGATTTGGAACAGAACTAGATGATAAGTAGAAACTGGTAGATAAATATAAGGGAGGGCTTGTTCTGAATATGCCATTTAAATCGAACGGAAAAACGTCAGACTGTTCACATCAAACTAAGCTCTATCCACCGCCATTGACGTCAGAATTCATGAGAAAAATCCCTGAGCTCACAACTGCAGAGGTTTTGGAACCCATGCACGATGAAAAAAAGCAAAGCCGACCAACGCGACGACAGATTCAGCAGATGCTTTTGATATTAGTTGCTCTGTGTGCAGCATGTGCGCTCGGCTACCTTATGTTTGGAAGAACTTGCATTTTTCAGATTGCCTTTGGCATGCCGTGTCCAGGCTGCGGAATGCTCCACGCATTTTTCTCTCTGCTGACATTTCATTTTTATGAAGCGACAATTTATAATCCGGCGATCTGGATCTGGATTCCATTTGTCCTGTGCACAATTTTTGCCTGGTGGACCGGCAGATTGAAAGAGAACTGGTTTTTAGTTTTATTTGGATTTGTCACCGCAATCACGATTGGAATTTATATTTTTCGGATGATTACAGTTTTTCCGGCGTGGCCGATGGATTCCTATGCAGGAAATCTGCTAGGACGGGCAGTCGCGCTATTCAGATAGCCGTTATGGAAAGGCAGATTTGTAATAAATGGAAGAAGAGCCTTGGATGATCCAGGGCTTTTTCCATTTGCGAGCCTTCACACAGCGGAAGCCAGTTGGATTGGAGAATGGCGAATAAAGTTTTGAAAATTTTCAGGGAATGTTAAAAAGGCGGCACAAAGCGCCCGATACAATGGAATCAGGAATAGGGATCTGCTTAAAAAATACATTTTACGAATACAGGAACAATCCAAATTCTCAATTCGCATAAACTTGGAAAGGAGATTTTCAGCATGAAAAAGAAATCCGCTTTTATTCTGCTTTCAGCCTGCCTGGCGTGTGTCGGATGCACAACTGCACCTCAGAAGGGCAGTTCTGAATCTTTACAAAATGAAAATTCTGCACAGCAGCCAGCCGCAGTTGTTCAGCTTTCGGATCAGCAGAAAGCTTCGCTTTTCACCTTTTCCTGGAATTTATTTAACGAGCTTTATGAGGATGGAAAAGACGCGCTAGTCTCCCCGCTTTCCGCCTATTTCGCGCTGGGCATGGCGGCGCAGGGTGCTGATGGGAAGACGCTTGAAGAAATCGAAAAAACGCTGGGAACAGACGTAAAGACGATGCGCGAATTATCGGCGAGCGCGATTCAGTCCGCAGAAGGCGAAAACAGACAATTGCAAATAGCCAATTCGATCTGGGTCAAAGATACAGAGCTCGATTCTTCCTATCTGGATGTTCTGAAAGAGGACTATGATGCGGAAGGCTTCGAGTCGGCGTTCGATTCAAAAGCGGCGGATCAGATTAATGACTGGGTCAGTCAGAAAACGGATGGACAGATTTCTAAGATGGTCGATTCCAGCGAGATTGAATCGCTCAGTCTGCTTTTGCTGAACGCCATAAATTTTGACGCAAAATGGCAAACCTCATACGAGTCGGAAGATATTACGCGCTTCACTTTCACGGCCGCCAGTGGCGAAAGTCAGGAATGCGACGCAATGCTAAGCATCGAAGATCAGTATGTGGATGCGGGCAGCGTCCACGGATTTATGCGCCCTTATGAAGGCGGACGCTATGCGCTTTGCGCGCTCATTCCCAAAGATGAGCAGAAGACGATCGATGAAGCCCTTCAGAAAATCGACAGCAGTGGACTCGAAAAGGCGATTCAGACTCCGCAGCAGCGGGATGTGCACGCCACAATGCCGCCATTTGAAGTGGAAAGCGCCTTTTCTTTAAAGGACGCCCTCCAGAAGCTGGGTATGGATCTGCCTTTCAGCGATCTCGCGGATTTCTCAGGGATGTCTAAATCCACGAAATTGAAGATCGGCGCTGTAAATCAGAAAAGCCGCCTTTTGCTGAATGCCCAGGGAACAAAAGCGGCCGCGGCGACCGATGTCGGGATGGTTGAAGAGTCGGCTCGTGTCGAGGAAGATCCAATTTATATTGCCTGCAACCGGCCGTTCCTCTATTTGATTGTGGATATCGAAACCGGAACCCCCGTTTTCATAGGCATTCAGAATTCAATACCAACTGAATCTGCAGGCTTGAAGTAGAAAACGGTAAAAAGGGGGAGAGCGATTCTCAGACGTTCCTCTGTATTCTTCAAACTGCGAAAAGACGGCTTCGTCGAACGTTTCTGAAATTCGATGAAACCGCCTTTTTCGTATCGTTTAGGCGCTGCGCACTCTGAACATTTCTCGTCATTCAAAAGTAAGTGTCAAACAATCGACGGGTATACGCGAGACTGAATATTAGATACGCTAAACGGGATCCCTTTCGAGATCCCGCTTGGCGTATTTTTTATTCTTCATCGTTTTCTTCATACTTCGGATCCGGTCCACGGTATCCAATTCGAAGATATTCAGGTAAATCCTTTGAATACGGCAGAAGTGACTTCAATACATCTACCGCGATTTCATCGTCTTTGAACCATTTGAGTTCATCCAGAACGTACTCCATGTAGCGCTCTGGATTTAAGTCGTTCATTTCAGCCGATCGAAACAAAGTCATAAACGCTGCGACGACTTCCGCACCTTTGATACTCTTCGTAGTCTGGAAGTTTTTGCGATTGATCACGAATGGCTTTACGGCTCTTTCTGCCACATTATTGTCGATCGGATAATCACCGTCTTCCAGGTACCTTCCCAACGAGTTCGCTCGATCCATGAAGTACTTGGCTGCTCTGTAGGCGGTGCTTCTTTCCTCGAATCCACTCTGAATCTCCATCATGACTCTTGTGAGTCTTTCAAAGCAGG